>JAJEAZ010000644.1 GCA_022824105.1 Alphaproteobacteria bacterium | reverse complement strand
CTCTCCGGCGACGACCAGCGCGGGCGTCTCGATCCCGCCGAGCCGTCCATCGTAATCCATGGCGCCGATCGCCTCGCCCGAATGCACATAGCCCGCAAGCGGGTTGGCGGAGGCAATCTCTATCAGGCGGGCATGGCTCGCCGGATTTTCCCGGCGCCACGCCTCGGTCGTGTAGCGGGCCATGATTTCTTCGGCGGCCGGCGCCATGGTGTCGCCGAGCGCGGCGAGGCGGGCAGCCGTCCGCCGGAGCCGCTCGCTGTTGGCGGCCGGCAGCACGCCCTGGGTCGCGAGGAAGGTGACGCTCGCAAGACGCGAAGGATGCTCCAGCGCGAGCGCGAAGCCGACCATGCCGCCAAGCGAGGAGCCGAGATAATGCGCCTGGTCGATGCCCTCGGCGTCCAGCAGGGCGGCGACATCGAGCGCAAGGTCCTCCATCTCATAGGATGCGGGGCTGACGGGGCTCTCGCCGTGACCCCGAAAATCCAGCGCGATCACGCGGTAACGGTCCCGGAACGCCTCGACCTGCGGCGCATACTGGGCGCGCGCGAGGATCTGTGCATGGCCGAAGACGAGCGCCGGCCCGTCCGCATCGCCGTGGACCTCATAGACGGTCTGCGCGCCGTCCCGCTCGACCGTTCCGATCCGGCCCGTCGCCATCACGCCGTCTCCCTTTTGCGCCGCGCCGCCCGTTCCTCGAAGAAGGCGGCCGCGACACGCTGCGGTTCGCCGTCGCTGTAGGCGGCATGCTGGTAGCGCATTGCGGCCTGCACGGTCTCGTCATATTCCGCCTGCGTGCGCTCCAGCAGGCGGCGCTTGGTCAGCCGGACGGCCAGCGGCGGCAGCGCCGCCAGCTCCCCGGCGAGCTCCATCGCGCGCGGCATGACCTGCTCGCGGGGCACGATCTCGTTGACCATGCCCCAGGCGAGGCAGGTTTCGGCATCCACCAGCCGTCCGGTGAGCGAGAGTTCGACCGCGCGGGCATGGCCGACCACGCGCTCGATGATGAACGGGCCGACCGTGCTCGGAATGCCGGCGCGCACCTCGGGCTGGCCCATGCGCACGCCCGGATGGGCGATGCGGATATCGGCGTGGAGCGCGGTCTGCAGGCCGAAGCCGGCGGCGAGCCCGTTCAGCGCCACGACAATGGGTTTTTCCAGCGCCCGCACGGACTGGTAGAGCGCGCCCAGATGCAGGAAATGCTCCTGCACGGTCTTCTCGTCGAAGCTCGCGGAGTCGTTCAGGTCCTGTCCCGCCGAAAAGGCGCGCTCGCCCGCCCCGGTCAGCACGACCGCGCGCACCGCTTCGTCGCCGTTCAGCCCGTTCAGCACGCGCGGCAGCAGGTCCCGCATTTCGAGGTCGAGGGCGTTCAGCGCTTCGGGGCGGTTCAGGGTCACGACGGCAATCGCGCCCTCGCGGCGCTCCAGGACGGGCGGTCGGGTCATGGGCGGATTTGTCCTCGCTCAGGCGGGCTCGACGAAGCTGTCGATCAGGGTCTTGTCGCCGGAGGTCTCGAAGGCGACGGTGAGTTTCTCCCGGTCGATGGCCCGCACGGCGCCGTAGCCGAACTTCTGGTGAAAGACGCGCTGGCCGACCTCGAATTGGCCCGTGCGGGGGGCGCGCGGTTTCACTTCCCATGCCGATGCATCGATCACGCGCCCGCCGCCCGCGCCGTAGCGCCAGGCGGGAGCCTCGCCGAAGACACTCTCCGTCTGCCGCTCCACATGCTCGTCCGGCAGCTCGTCGATGAAGCGGGACGGCAGGGGGCTGAGCCACCGACCCATGACCATGCGGCTCATGGCCGAGGAGATGACGACATGCCGGCGTGCGCGGGTGATGCCGACATAGGCGAGGCGGCGCTCCTCCTCCAGGCCGGCAAGCCCGTTCTCGCCAAGCGCGCGCTGGTGCGGGAACAGGCCTTCCTCCCAGCCCGGCAGGAACACATTGTCGAATTCGAGCCCCTTGGCGCCGTGGAGCGTCATCAGCGAGACGCTTTCCGCCTCGCTGCCGCCTTCGGCCTCCATCACCAGGGAGACATGCTCCAGAAACTCTTCGAGAGTATTGAAGCGGGCGATCTGCTGCACGAGTTCGCCCAGATTTTCCAGCCGGCCCGGCGCGTCCAGCCCCTTGTCCTTCCGCCACATATCCCGATAGCCGCTCTCTTCGAGGATCGCGTCCGCGAGGTCGGCATGGGGTTCGCCGTCGAGCCGGGCGCGCCAGCCGTCGATGGCGCGGCAAAAGCCGGCGAGCGCATTGCGGGTGCGGGCCTTCAATTCCTCCGTCTCGACCAGCCGGCGCGCCGCCTGGCCGAGCGGAATCCGCTCTGCGCGGGCGAGGCGGTGCACCGGTTGCAGGGTCGCGCCGCCAATGCCGCGTTTCGGCAGGTTGACGATGCGCTCGAAGGCGAGGTCGTCCTCGGGGAAGAGGACGGCGCGCAGATAGGCGATGGCGTCGCGCACCTCGCGCCGCTCGTAGAAGCGCGGGCCGCCGATGACCCGGTAGTTCAGCCCGAGCGCGACGAAGCGCTCCTCGAAGGCGCGCATCTGGAAGGACGCGCGCATCAGTACCGCTATCCGGCCGAGGCCGGTCCCGGCGCGCTGCAGCGCCTCGATCTCCGCGCCGACAAGCCTGGCCTCCGCCTCCCCGTCGGGAACGGTGTGGACGGTGATCGGGCGGGAATCCTCGCGGGTCGTCCAGAGCGTCTTGCCGAGGCGGCCGCGATTGTTGGCGATCAGCCCGGACGCGGCGCCGAGAATGTCGCCTGTCGAGCGGTAGTTCTGCTCCAGCCGGACGATCTTCGCGCTGTCGAAATCCTTCTCAAAGCGCAGGATGTTGCCGACCTCCGCCCCGCGCCAGGCGTAGATCGACTGGTCGTCATCGCCGACGCAGCAGATATTGCGGTGCTTCTGCGCCAGCAGGCGGAGCCAGAGATACTGCGCGACATTGGTGTCCTGATATTCGTCCACGAGGATGTAGCGGAACCGCTCCTGATATTGCGCCAGCACCGCCGCATCGCGCTGGAAGATCGTCAGGTTGTGGAGCAGCAAGTCGCCGAAATCGACGGCGTTGAGCTGTTCGAGCCGCTCCTGGTAGGCCTCGTAAAGCGCCGGCGCGCGGCCGTTGGCGAAGTTCCCCGCCTCATCGGCCGGCACCTGCTCCGGGCGCCACCCCTTGTCCTTCCAGCGCTGGACCATGGCCGACAGCTGGCGCGCGGGCCAGTGCTTCGCATCCACATTCGCGTCCGCCAGCACCTGCTTGAGGAGCCGTTCCTGGTCGTCCGGGTCCAGGATCGAGAAGGAGGGCCTGAGGCCCACCAGTTCGGGATGGCGGCGCAATATGCGCAGGCCGAGCGCGTGGAAGGTGCCGAGCCAGAGCCCGGCGCTCATCTCGCCGATCAGCGCGTCCACCCGCTCGCGCATTTCGTTCGCCGCCCGGTTGGTGAAGGTGACGGCCAGAATCTGGGAAGGCCAGGCGCGCTTCGCCGCCAGCAGCAGCGCCAGCCGGGCGGTCAGCACCCGCGTCTTGCCGGTGCCCGCGCCGGAGAGCACGAGAAGCGGCCCGTCCAGCGTTTCGACCGCCTCGCGCTGCGGGGGGTTCAGCCCGGCGAGCCAGGGCGGATCGTCAGCGGGCGCGTCGGTCAGGGCGTCGTGCATAGACCGAGGCTATAGCACGATTCCCTAGCCGCCCTCCGTCTCCGTGAGGAAGCCGCGCACGAGGCCGAGGAAATGCTCCAGCCGGTCGTGATGCACCCAGTGGCCGGCGCCCGCGACATCGACGAAACGGGCATTGCCGAAATGGGCGGCGCGGCCGTCCTCCTCCGGGTCGCCGACCCAGCTTTCGAGGCCGCGCACCAGCAGCGTCGGGCAGCTTATCCGCGACCAGAGCCGGAAGCTCTCCTCCGGATAGATGCCGACCGGACGGTCGGCGCGGCTGTAATTGTCGAACTTCCAGCTGTAGGTGCCGTCCTCGTTCTGGTTGGCGCCGTGGACGGTGAGGTGGCGGGCCTGGGCCTCGGTCAGGCGTGGATTGGCCTCCTGCATCCGCCGGCAGGCGTCCTCCAGCGAGGGGTAGCGGCGCGGCAGCCGGCCGGAAAGGCCGCGCTGCGTGTCGATCCACTCCCGGAGCCGGTCGTCGATGGTCCGGTCCCTGCGCGCCTCGATCTGCTTTGGCGAGGGGCCGAGCCCTTCGATGGCGACGAGCGCCTTCACGGTCTCCGGATAGACGCCCGCATAGTGGAGCGCGATGGAGCCGCCGAGCGAGTGGCCGATGACCGTGACCGGGGCGAGCTGCTTCTGGTGGACGAGTTGCGCGATGTCATAGACATAGTCCGCCATGGCGTAGGCGCCGCCGACGAACCAGGAACTGTCGCCGTGGCCGCGCAGGTCCGGGGCGACGATGCGGTAGTCCTCCCGGAGCGCCTCCGCCACCCAGTCCCAATTGCGGCAATGGTCGCGCCCGCCGTGGATCAGCAGCAGCGGCGGCGCGTCCGGATTGCCCCAGTCGACATAGTGCAGGCGCAGGCGCTGCGAGAAATAGGAATGGCTCTCAGGACCCTGCATGAGCGGCCTCCCCGGAAATGTGGCGGACGGTCGGCGGTGCTTCCCCTCCGGAACGCCGTCATGCGACTATACCGGACCCGCCGACCGGAGGAATGCGCGCCCATGCTGACCGTTTATGGCCTGAAGAGCTGCGATGCCTGCCGCAAGGCGCGGAAGGCGCTGGCCGGCCGCGAGCACCGTTTCCACGACCTGCGCGAGGACGGGCTGGACGGCGCGATGCTGGACCGCTGGATCGGCGCGGTCGGCTGGGAGGCGCTGCTCAACCGGCGCAGCACCACCTGGCGGGCGCTCGACGAGGCCGAAAAGGCGGGGCTCGACGCCGGCCGGGCCCGGGGCCTGATGCTGGCGCATCCGACCCTGGTGAAGCGCCCGGTGATCGACGACG
>JAJEAZ010000454.1 GCA_022824105.1 Alphaproteobacteria bacterium | reverse complement strand
TGCCCTGCCCGCATTGCGGCTGGTTTCGACGAAGGTGGCCACGGCGAGCAGCATGACGGCTGCGCTGCCGAAGAACACCCAGCGCGGATCGCCCATGTCCATCACCCAGCCGAACAGGACCGGCGTCATGAAGCCCCCTATGGACAGCCCGGTGGAGGTGAAGCCGAACACCTTGCCCATCTGCCCCGGCGGCGAAATGCGGCGCACCAGCAGGTCGCGGGTCGGCATGATCGCGCCGTGCATGACCCCGGCGACCAGGAGCAGGGCCACAATGGCGTACAGCGGCAGCGGGACCGCGCCGATGATGTTGACCGTGAGGAAGACCGTGCCGATGGCGCCGAAGAACACGAGCTGCGGGCGCCCGGTGCGGTCCACCAGCCAGCCGCCCGCGAGATTGCCGACCGAAGCCGCCGCCATGTAGGCGATCAGCGCCTTTGCCAGCACCGTGTCCTCGAAGCCGCGCAGGTCGTGCAGCGCCGGGATGCCGAAGGTGCGGATGCCGCCGAGCGACATGGAATGGAACATCTGGAACAGGAACAGCAGCACGACCGGCGCCGTCAGCAGCAGCGCGACCCCGTCCGAGGTCGAGCCGCCCTGCTCGCGCCGCCGCACCCTGCCGTCGGCGCTCTCCAGATGCCGGGATTGGAGCAGCAGCGCGAAAGAGACGGCGATGCCGATGCCGCCTGCGACCAGGAAGACGTTCTTCAGGCCGACGATGTCGGCGAGGTCGGGACCGAGCAATGCCAGGATCCAGCCGGTATTGCCGGCGACGGCGTGGATGGAGAAGGCGCGTCCCATGCGGTGCTCGGCGACGGACGCCGACAGGATGGCGTAGTCGGCGGGGTGGAAGACGGAGTTGGCGATGCCGCCGATGACCGCGAGCGGCAGCATGGCCCAGAAGGAGTCGACCAGCCCGAAGCCCATCACGGCCCCGGACAGCACGGCGACCCCCATGATGAGCGGCACCCGCCCGCCGATGCGGTCCACGACGAATCCGATGCCGGTCTGGCACACCGCCGCGCCCACCGAAAAGGCGCCCGCCAGAATGCCGATATCCAGATAGCTGAACCCGAGCTCGTCATGCATGCGGACCGAGAGCGGCAGCAGCATGAACACGAACATGTGGCTCATCGTGTGCCCGGCGGCCACGAGACCGATGACCCGCGCATCGCGGGAGAAGCTGTCTACGGGCGTCGTCATGCAGGCAGTCGGGCGAGGAATCCGGAAACGGCGGCGTTGAAGGCCGCGGGATTGTCGAGATTGGCCGTGTGGCCGGCGTCGGGGAGCACGATTTTGCGGGCGTCCGGGATCTTCCGGGCCATATAGTCGATGCCGGCCAGGAAGGGGGTGTCGCGCTCGTCGGCCAGCACCAGCGCCGGCGCCCGGATCGCCGGCAGCGATTCCAGCACGCTGCCGTCACGGTGGCGCATCATGTATCGGGCCGCGCGCGCGACGCCGGCGAGGTCGCGGTGGCCGTCCGGCTCAAGGCTCTCCAGGGCGCGCGGTTCGCGCGCGGCGATCCGCTCGCCCCGCTGCTTCGCCCGCTCGTTCCAGGCTTCGCGCGGCTCGTCGCGGCGGAAGCCGGGGCCGCAGTCGAACAGCATCAGCGCCCGCGCCCGCTCCGGGTGGCGGAGGTGGAAGGCCAGCGACAGATAGCCGCCGAGAGAGAGGCCGCCGATCACGGCCCGGTCGATCCCCTCGGCATCGAGCAGCGCCAGCATGTCGGCAACGCAGGCTTCCGGGTCGTACAGCCCCTCATCCTCCGGCGAGTCGCTGCGGCCGTGCCCGCGCAGGTCCCAGAGGATGAGCCGGTGGGAGGGCGCCAGCGCCTCGACCTGGCCGGCCCACATGCGCGCCGTCAGCCCGAAGCCGTGGGTGAGCAGGACCGCCGGCCCCTCGCCGTGCGTCTCATAGTGGATCGCGGCGCCGGGGCCGCGGGCGAGGCGGCTCATGCGGCGAGCGCCTCCGGCCAGACAGGGTCGTGCGAGCCGAGCGGCACGGAAGGCCGGGCCCAGTGCGGCGGCGTGCGGGACATCTGCGCAATCGGAGCCAGGTGCGTGAGCCGGCCGTGCGGCGTGTCGCTCTCCATCGTGATCGCCGCCAACTCCTCCGGCGGCAGTTCCGCGGGCGCGTCCCGCCAGTCCTCGACGAGGCCCATGCCCTTGATCCATTCCGCCATGCCGGCAAGCGAGAGCTGCACATGCCAGGTCCCGCCTTCCTCCGCCCGGCGCAGCAGGGCCGTCACGACGCCCCAGGCGGCCAGGTAGCCGGCGCAATAGTCGAGCGGCTGCACCGGAAGGTTGCGCGGGGCTTGCGTGCTGCCCTGCACGGTGGACATGCCGGAGGCGTTCTGCACGATGCTGTCGAAGCCCCGGCGCGAGGCGAACGGCCCTTCATGGCCGTATGCGGAGAGCGAGACATAGACCTTGCCGGGGCCGATATCGCGGGGGCTGAAGCCGCGCGCGGCGAGCGTGCCCGGGCGGTAGCTCTGCACGAACACGTCGGCTTCAGAAGCGAGCGCGCGAAGCTGCGCCCGGCCGCGCTCCTCGCGCAGATCGACGAAGGCGGAGAGCTTGCCGTGGCCGGTGTCCATGACGAGCGTCGGCGCGAAGGGCAGGTGCGGCCCGGCGATGCGCATGCAGTCCGCGCCATGCTCGGCGAGCGTGCGCCCGCAGGTCGGCCCGGCGAGCACGCGCGTCAGGTCCAGCACCCGGATGCCCGCCAGCGGCCTGTCGCCGCCGCGCGGCGCGGTCTTCGGCCCGTCGCCGATGCGCTCGATCGACACCGGCGGCAGCGCCGCCAGCGCCCGGCCCTGCGGGTGGGCGGCCCATTCCTCCGGCGTGCGCGTCATCGCGCCGCAGAGGCCGGCGGCGGCGATGGCGTCCTCGAACTCCTGCCCGCCGCGCCCCGCGACCGCTGCCGCGAACGCCTCCTTCTCCGCCTTCGCGCCGAGCAGCGCCAGCATCCCCTCGCGGTGGTGCGGGAAGTTGCAGTGCAGGAAGACATGGCGCCCGTCGCCGGTCGGCCAGATCCCCGAGAACGGGTCCCACAGGGAGGAGGGCGCCGCGCCGTCGATCTTCAGATAGGTGGCCGACCGCATGGCGGCGGCGGCATGGCGGCGGTCCACCGTCACCGACTGGCGCTCGCCCGTGCGCAGCTCCCAGAAATCGGCGGCGGCCTGCGCGGAGGCAGCGATGGCGGCGGCGCCGGCCTCGCCGATGCGGTAGGGCGTGGGCAGGACCGGGTCGGCCCCGGTCAGTGGAACATTGCGGATGGCTTGCTGTATCATCCGGCAAGCATAGCAAGGAGGAAACCGATGGGCGATGCGCCGCTGGCGGGCATTACCGTTCTTGACCTGACCCAATTCGAAGCCGGCCCGTCCTGCACGGAGGCGCTGGCCTGGCACGGCGCCAATGTCATCAAGGTCGAGGAGCCCCGACGCGGCGACCAGGGCCGGCTCGCCATTTCCGAGCGCCCGGACATGGATTCGCTCTATTTCATCCTGCTCAACTGCAACAAGCGCTCGATCACCTGCAACCTCAAGGAGGAGAGCGGCAAGCAACTGCTGCGCCGCCTGATCGCGAAGGCGGACGTGCTGATCGAGAACTTTGCGCCGGGCGCCATCGAGCGCCTCGGCTTCGGCTGGGACGAGTTGCAGAAGATCAATCCGCGCCTCGTCTTCGCGCAGGTGAAGGGCTTCGCCACCGACGGCCCCTACGCCAAATACCTCTCCTTCGACATGATCGCGCAGGCGACGGGCGGCGTGATGAGCATTACCGGCATGCCGGACGGGGTGCCGATCCGCCCCGGCGCCACCATCGGCGACACCGGCACCGGCCTGCATATGTGCGTCTCGATCCTCTCCGCGCTCTTCCAGCGCGAGCGCACCGGGCGCGGCCAGCATCTCCAGGTCGCCATGCAGGACGCGATGACGAACTATTGCCGCGTCACCTTCTCGCGCCAGCCGATGATGCAGGACGCGGCGCCGAGGCTCGGCAACTCGGTGGCGTCGGGCGCGCCGGGCGGGCTGTTCCCCTGCAAGGGCGGCGGGCCGAACGACTATTGCTTCATCTTCGTCGCCCGCGACCTGACGGCCCACTGGGAGCGCGTCTGCAAGGCCATCGGGCGCGAGGACATGCTGGCCGACCCGCGCTTCTCGGACGGGCACAAGCGCATCGAGCACAAGGCCGAGATCGAGGAGAACGTCTCCGCCTGGACCCGCGAGCGCACCAAGCAGGAGGTGATGGAGGCCATTGGCAGCGCGGGCGTGCCGGCGGGCGCGGTGTTCGACATCAAGGACCTGATCTCGAACGAGGACATGCACCGCCGGGGCATCATGCAGACCGTCGAGCATCCGGACCGGGGCGCGGTGGTGGTGCCGGCCTGGCCGGTGCGCTTCGGCGGCGAGGCGATGGACGTGGTGCGGGCGCCGCTGCTCGGCGAGCACAATGAGGCGGTGCTGGGCGAACTGCTGGACATGCCGCCCGCGGAGGTGGCGGACCTCAAGCAGGCCGGCGCGCTTTGACGCGGCCGCGATGATCCGGGGCGGAGACGAGCTGAGGGCTCTCGCCGCCGCGCCGCCGAAGCTTCGGCCCGGGGTGCGGCGGTTCTACTTTCTGAGGCACGGCGAGACCGCCGGCAACGCCAGCTTCATCGTGCAGAGCCCGGTCATCCCGCTGAACGAGGCCGGGCGGGCGCAGGCGGAGCGCGCCGCAGGGAAACTTGCCGACGCCGGGGACATCACGCGCATCGAGGCCAGCAGCTATCCGCGCGCCTACGAGACCGCCCAGGCCGCCGCGCGCGGGCTGGCCGTGCCGATGAACGCCACGCCCCGGCTCGGCGAGCGGCTGTTCGGGGAGCTGGTCGGCCAGAGCGCGCTGGAGCTCGACTGGCGCGCGCGCCCGGCAGGCGGCGAGACGCTGGAGGCCTTCGTCGCGCGCACCAAGGCTGCGGCGGCGGACGCGCTCTCGGGCGGCGATGTTCCCTGCATCGTCGCGCATGGCGGCAATCTGCGCGTCATCGCGGCCGCGCTCGGCGTCGGGTTCCGGGACGAGTTCGCCCCCAATGCCCTGCCGCTCCGCTTCGACCGCTCGGACGCCGGCTGGGCGGTGACGGTGCTGTAGCCCGGCCTCAGCCCGCCTTCCGGGCCAGCGTCAGCACGCAGCGGTAGAGGACTTCGACCGATCCGCCGGCCTTCGCATGCCGGTCCATGAGCGCCTCGACCCCGCGGTCGAACACCTCCGCCCCGGCGGCGTCGCGCGCGGCCTGCGCCCGCGAGGACGAGCGGGACATCGCCATGAAGGCGTGCCCGCGCATGGGCCTCGTCCAGGCCTCGCTTTCCTCAAGCGTGCGAACCGTCCAGCCGAGCGCGTCCAGCTCGCCCCGGATGTCGAACTCGCGGTAATCGCGCCGGTAGCCGGGGCTGTGGCGTTCGAGCAGGTCTTCGTAGCCGCTGGCGAAGGCGTCCCGCCTGTAGTCGCGGTTGTTGTAGAGGATGGCGACGGCCCCGCCCGGCTTCAGCACCCGCCCGCATTCCCGCCAGAAGGCCGGGCGGTCGAACCAGTGCAGCGCCTGCGCCGAGAAGACGAGGTCGATGCTTCGGTCCCGCGCGGGCAGCGCCTCCGCCCTGCCGTCGCGCCAGCATATTCCCGGCGCAGCTTCCGCCTCCCGGCGCATGGCGGGACTCGGCTCCACGGCCAGGATGGACGCCCTTGAGCCCAGAACGCCCGCGAGCGCCCGCGTGCCGATCCCGGTGCCCGCGCCCGCGTCCAGCACCTCCAGAGGCCCCTCCGGCAGCCACCCGGCGATGAGCGCGACCAGCCGCTCCGGATAGTGCGGCCGGGCCTGCCGGTAGTCCCCGGCAATGCGCTCATAGTCGGGTTTCACGCCTGCCGCCTCCTGATAGGATGGCGGGCATGCTACCGGAAGCCTTCCTCGCCCGCACCGCCGCCGATGTCGGCCGGCCCGCGCTTGCCGTGCTGCCGGTGGGCGCGTTCGAGCAGCATGGGAGCCACCTGCCGCTCGCGACCGACAGCCTGATCGCGGGCGCGCTCGCGGCCGGGCTGGCGGAGGAGACGGGCGCGCTGCTGCTGCCGGTGCTGCCCGTTTCCTGCTCGCAGGAGCATGCGGGCTTTCCCGGCACGGTCTGGCTGGCGGCGGGCACGCTGGCGGCCGTCGTCGAGGACATGCGCGCGAGCCTTGCGCATGCCGGCATCGGGCGGCTCGCCATCGTCAATGCGCATGGCGGCAACCTGGTGCTGGCGCATCTCGCGCGCGAAGCCAATCTCGACGGCCCCCGCGTCTGGCTCGGCCCCGGCCGGCATATCCAGGAGGCCGCCTTCGCCGCCGCCGGCATCGAGACGAGCGTGCATGACGACATGCATGCGGGCGAATACGAAACCTCCGTCCTGCTCCACTGCCGGCCCGGTCTCGTGCGCATGGCCGACGCCGCTGACGAGCTTGCCGAGCGCCCCCTGCTCGCCGTCCGGGGCCTCGCCGCCTACAGCCGCTCCGGCACGGTCGGCCGCCCCACCCGCGCCACGGCCGCAAAGGGCGAGGCCGCGCTCGCGGCGATGGTGGAGGCGATGGCGGCGGAAGTGCGCGAGACCTTCGGCCTGGAGACCTGATACCAGTGGTCGTTGACCGGAACCGATGGCGGGGCCCACCCCCACCGTCGCCCCGGCCGGAGCGTAGCGGAGAGCCGGGGCGACGATATGGGGCTTGGACCTCTTCATGAGTCCGAAGTCGGCGCCGCTGGTATGATCCGCGCTACGCGGCGGCGGCGCGGCAGAAGCAGGCGCTGTCTATCGGGATGTCAGCGCGCGCCTTCGCGAACTCCAGCCTCTGGCGCAGCAGCCGGAGTTCGTTCGCGTCGCCGGCCTGCTCCACGCACTCGACGAGCCCCTGCAGCGCCCAGACATTGTCCGGATGCTGGCAGCAGCGCGGCAGGTCGCCGCCATAGCCGAGGTCTTCGCGGAACACGGCCTCGGCCTCGCGGAACAGCCCCTGCTCGGCCAGCAGCGCGCCCAGCGCGTGGCGCGGCGGGTGCATCCAGGCCCAGGGCTCGGTGTAGTTGAGCGCGTCGTCGCGCGCGACCGCGAGGCGGAGGCTGGCGAAGGCGCGGTCATGGTTGCCCTTCCGGTATTCCAGCTCGCCTTCCAGCATGGCCTCGCCGATGCGGAGCATGTCGCGCACCGTGTTGCTGAGGAAGATCGCGTCCTCGGGAATCGCCGCCGCGGCCTCGTCGAACGCCGCCCTTGCCGCCTCGGCCGCGTCGATATTGCCGAGCGCGGCATGGGCCACGCCCTGCCCGTAGGCGTGCATGGCGGCGCCGATCGGGCGCAGCGACGGCTCGTCCGGCCCGCGCGCTGCGGCGAGCTCGCGCCAGCGGCCGAAGCGGACCGCGACATGGGTGCACATGGCGGAATAGCCGTCCAGGATCGAGGCCATGAAGGGCGCGCTCCGGGCGATCAGTTCGGACTTCGCCACCTTGCGGATCCTCCCGGCGGCATGGGCGGCCTTGCCGTGCTGGCCGAGGAACATGGCCGCATACATGAACAGGTGGAGATCGTGGCAGCGGGCGGTGGTGTAGAAGTTCGCGTCCCCGGCATAGGCGAGATATCGGTCGTCGGCGCGGACTGCGCGCTCGCTCTGCGAGACGGACTGCGCAAAGTCGCCGCAGAGCACGTAGATGTGCGCCGGCATGTGCTCCATGTGGCCGGCGTCGGGGGCGTAGCCGCGCAGCATGTCGGCGGCCTTGAGCGCGCGCTCGGGAAAGGGCGACATTTCCAGCGTGTGGATATACATGTGCGGAATGCCCGGATGGACGGGGCCGCCCTGCCCGATCCGGTCCATCCAGCGCTCCAGCACCGGCATCGCCTCCATCGTGCGCGCGTCCGGGTCGGGCTCGCCGGTCTGCAGGTTCCAGAGCTTGCGCGGCGTGCAGGTGATCGCCGCCTCGGCATAGAGCGCGGCGATATCGGGGTCGTCCGGATGCGCCCGGCAGGCCTCGCGCATCGCGTCGGCATAGTCCCGGTGCCAGGCGTCCAGCACCGCGCGGTCCCTCTCATGGCCGTTCCGGTAGCGCTTCGCGAGGGCGTGTATCAGCGTCCGTTCGGCCGGCGCCGCGCCGCCGGCGAGCGCCAGCGCGGCCTCTACCGCCTCATGGCAGACCGGCAGCACTTCGGCGATCTCGGCGTCGGAGTAGCGGATCCACGCCCGGTTGTAGAAG
>JAJEAZ010000293.1 GCA_022824105.1 Alphaproteobacteria bacterium | reverse complement strand
GAGGCCGGCGATGTCGGCGAGCCTCTGGGCGAACCAGTCATTGGCGCTCATCGCCCCGTCTATGCGGAGCAGCGCGGGTTCGAGGCCGTCTGCGGCGGCGGCGTCCAGCAGGTCGGCGGTCTGGTGCGCGGCGGCTTCGAGAGCGGCGCGGGCAAGCTCGGCCGGCCCCGTGTCGCGCGTCAGCCCGAAGAGCGCGCCGCGCGCCTGCGCATCCCACCAGGGCGCGCCCAGCCCGACGAAGGCCGGCACCATGACAACGCCGCTCTCGCCCGCGCGTTGGGCCAGCGCTTCGGTCTCCGCCGCATTGTCGATGACGCCCAGCCCGTCGCGCAGCCATTGCACCGCCGCGCCCGCGACGAACACGGCGCCTTCGAGCGCGTATGTCGCCCGGCCGCCGAGGTCGAGCGCGACGGTGGTGAGCAGGCGGTGGCGCGAGGCAACGGGCTCCCCGCCGGTATGCGCCAGCAGGAAGCAGCCGGTGCCGTAGGTGCTCTTGATGTCGCCCGCATCGAGGCAGCCCTGGCCGAGGGTCGCCGCCTGCTGGTCGCCCGCCATGCCGGCAATCGGCACCGGCGCGCCCAGAATGTCCGTCACGCCGAAGCCGTCGGCATTGCCGCGCACCTCGGGCAGCACGGCTTCCGGGACCCGGAAGAGTTCGAGCAGCTCCGGGCTCCAGGCGCGCTTGCGGATGTCGAAAAGGCTGGTGCGCGAGGCGTTGGTCGCGTCGGTGGCGTGGACGCGCCCGCCGGTCAGCCGCCAGGCGAGGAAGCTGTCCACCGTGCCGAAGGCGAGGTCGCGGCGCCCGCGCGCGCCGGGCAGCTCGTCCAGCAGCCAGGCGAGCTTGGTGGCCGAGAAATAGGGGTCGATCAGGAGGCCGCTCCGCTCCGTAACGAGCGGCTCCAGCCCCTCGGCGCGGAGCCGGTCGCATTCCGGGGCCGTGCGCCGGTCCTGCCAGACGATGGCGTTGTGCAGGCAGGCGCCGCTCGCCCGGTCCCACAGCAGCGCCGTCTCGCGCTGGTTGGCGATGCCGATGGCGGCAGGCAGGTCGTCTCCCGCCGCCTCGCGCAACACGGCGACGCTTGCCTGCCAGATCTCCTCCGGGTCGTGCTCCACCCATCCGTCGGCGGGGTAGATCTGGCGGAGCTCGCGCTGAGCGGTCCGGACCGGCGCGCCGGCGGCGTCGAACAGGATTGCGCGGGTCGAGGTCGTGCCCTGGTCGAGCGCAAGCAGCAGCGGGGCGGAAGCCATGGGGCTATGCTAGGGAACCTCGCTCCTGTTCCGCAACCGCAGGAAAGGCCGCCGCCCATGCCGCGTTTCGCCGCCAATCTCTCGTTCCTGTTCAACGAGCACAGGTTCCTCGACCGTTTCGACGCCGCCGCGAGGGTCGGCTTCAGGGCGGTCGAGTTCCTGTTCCCCTACGACTTTGCGCCGGAGGAGGTGGCGAAGGCGAAGGCGGATGCGGGCGTCGAGGTCGTGCTGTTCAACATGCCGCCGGGCGACTGGGAGGCGGGCGAGCGCGGGCTGGCGGCCGTGCCGGGGCGCGAGGCGGCGTTCGCCGACGCGCTGGAGACGGCCGCGGCATGGGCCGAAACGCTGGACAGCTCGCGCGTGCATGTCATGGCCGGGATTCCGGGCGAGGACGCCGAAGCGGAGGCGGAGGCCGTGTATGTGGCGAACCTGAAACGCGCCGCCGACCGGCTGGACACGCGCCATGTGTCCATCGAGCCGATCAACCGGCGGGACATTCCGGGCTTCTTCCTCAACCGGCAGGACGAGGCGCACCGTATCCGCGCCGCCGTCGGGGCGGAGACCGTCAAGGTTCAAATGGACCTCTACCACTGCCAGATCGTCGAGGGCGATGTCGCCATGCGGCTTCGCGACCACCTGCCGGGCGGCGGGGTCGGCCACATGCAGATCGCCGGCGTGCCGGAGCGCCACGAACCCTCCGTCGGCGAGATGCATTACCCCTACCTGTTCAAGCTGATCGACGAGCTGGGCTATGAGGGCTGGATCGGCTGCGAATACAGGCCGCGCGCCAGCACGGTGGAAGGGCTCGGCTGGGCCAAGGCCTACGGGCTCGGTTGACCCGCCTCCTGCCCGCTGCAGAGCGGAGGCGGGTTCCGGTTCAGTCGAGCAGCACCCTCGGCAGCCAGAGCGCGATATCGGGCCATGCCAGCACGAAGCCGAGGCCGATAAGCTGCAGGCACACGAACGGGATGATGCCCCGGTAGATCGACACCAGCTGCACCTCCGGCGGCGCCACGCCCTTCATGTAGAACAGCGCGAAGCCGAAAGGCGGCGTCAGGAAGGAGGTCTGGAGGTTGACCGCCACCAGCAGCGCGAACCAGTAGATCTTCTCGGCGTGGATGACGTGCTCGCCGAAATCCAGCTCCTGCACGATGGGCGTGAAGACCGGCAGCACGATCAGCGTGATTTCCAGGAAGTCGAAGAAGAAGCCCAGGAAGAACACCGTCGCCATCAGGACGATGAGCAGGCCCCAGTCGCCGAGGCCGAGCGAGAAGATGAGGTGCTCCACCACGTCGTCGCCGCCGAGCGAGCGGAACACGTATGAGAAGGCCGTCGCGCCGATGAAGACAAAGAAGATCATCGCCACGGTGAGCGAGGTGCGGTTCAGCACATCGCCCAGCGCTTCCAGTGTGAGATTGCGGTTGATGAACGCCAGCAGGGTCGCGCCGAATGCGCCGACCGCCGCAGCCTCGGAAGGCGTCGCCCACCCAGCAATGATCGATCCAAGCACCAGGAAGATCAGGAAGACCGGCGGGATAAAACCCCGCAGCACCATCACCCCCAGTTCCGCCGTGCTACCGGGGCCGCGCTCGTCGGGCAGCGGCGGACCCAATTGCGGCCAGATCAGCGTGAGCAGCATGATATAGACGAAGTAGAGCCCCGAGAGCAGCAACCCGGGGAAGACCGCCGCCACGAACAGGTTGCCGACCGAGACCGCGAGCAGGTCGGCCATGATGACCAGCATGATGCTCGGCGGGATCAGGATGCCGAGCGTGCTGGCGGCGGCGATGGTGCCTGTGGCGAGTTCGGGGTTGTAGTCGCGCTCCAGCATGATCGGCAGCGCCATCAGGGTGATCATCACCACCGAGGCGCCGATGATGCCGGTGCTGGCCGCCATGAGTGTGCCCATGACGGTGACGCCGAGGGCGAGGCCGCCGGGAACCCGTCGCAACAGCACTTGGAGGCAGTGCAGGAGGTCGTGGGCGACGCCCGAGCGCTCCAGCATGGTGCCCATGAAGACGAAGAGCGGCACCGCAACGAGTACGAGGTTTTCCGCCGCTCCGCCCCAGACGCGCGGCAGGATGTTGAAGAACTCGATGGGAACGAAGACGTCGAGGAAGGTGCCGATTATGCCGAAGCCGAGCGCTGCGCCGCCGAGCGCGAACGCGACCGGGTAGCCCGTGAACAGCAGGCAGCCCAGCCCGATGAACATGTAGATGGCGATGTATTCCTGGAGGTGCCAGTAGATCTCCTGCCACATGGTTCAGCGGTCCTCCGCCTGCGCGCCGCCCGACGCGATCACGACCCGTTCGGTCACCGGTTCCTGCACGGTGAGCAGGGGCACATTCAGGCCGGGCGGCCCGAACAGGTAGGCGGTCTTGCGCAGCCAGACGCTGATGCCGGCAAGCAGTGCGAAGACGAAGCCCAGAAACAGGATGCCCTTGATGATCCAGCGGTTGCTGAGACCGACCAGGGAATAGGAAATCTCGTTCTGGATATAGGATTTGTAAGCGAAATCCCAGGAGAACCAGATCAGCACGCAGCAATAGGGAATCATCGCGATGGTGACGCCGATCCACTCGATCCAGGCCTGCTTGCGGATCGTCAGGCGCTCGCGGATCACATCCACCCGGACATGGCTGTTCGCCACATAACCGTAACCGAGGGCAGAAGCGAATAGCGCGGTGTGGAAATGCCACTCCCATTCCTGAAGCACGGTGGACTGCAGGTTGTCCCCGAGCATTTCGATGACCCAGAGTTGGAAGCTCGTGAATTTTCGCGTCACCACATCCCAGATGGTGACGACGATCAACGGAATTATCGCGATTGAACCCAGCTTGCCGACCCAAGTTATGATCCTGTTCAGCCGGTCGCTGATCTGCACGAACTTTTCCATCGGATACGTCCGCAGCCTCCCTAGAATATCCCGAATGCCGAAGCCTGCACTCGAGCACCCGCCCCGGCCGAGTCCGGGCCAGCGAGAGAAACCGCCGGGGCAGGCTCAACTCCGCCCCGGCGGCAGGCAGGCTCGCTAGCGAGCCTGTCGGTTAGTCGGTCCGACGGTCAGTTGAGATAACCGTTGTCCTTCCAGACCGCATACTGGTCGCGGAACGCCTTGTAGTTCTCATAGACCTTGGCAAACAGCGGGTCGGTCTGAGTCTTCTCGGCAATCACCTCGTCCCAGGCATTGGAAAGCTTGGCGAGGTCGTCGTCGCTCCAGCGGACGAACTCGACGCCCTTTTCCTGGAGCGTCCGCATGGCGCCGAACTGTTTCCCCTCGGATCGCACGAAGGTCCACGCAATCGACGCCTCGCACGCATGGGTGATGATCGCCTGATGCTGGTCGGACAGTCCCTCGAACGCCGACTTCTTCATCAAGAGCTCAAGGAGAGAAGACTGCTGGTGCCAGCCCGGGAAATAGTTGAACTTCGCGATCTGGTAGAAGCCGAGGTTGAGGTCGATCGACGGCATGGAGAACTCGGTCGCGTCGATGACGCCGCGCTCAAGCGCGGGATAGATTTCCGCAGCGGCCAAAAGCTGGGTCGAAACGCCAAGCTTGGTCATGACTTCGGCGCCGAGGCCGAAGAAGCGCATCTTCTGGCCCTTGAGGTCGTCGATCGAGTTCAGCTTTTCGCGGAACCAGCCGGAGGTTTCCGGAGCGATTGCCCCGCAATGCAGGCCGAACAGGTCGTGCTTGGCGTAGATCTCGTTGTAGAGGTCTCGGCCGCCACCATAGTCCAGCCAGGCCAGAAGCTCGCCGGCGCGCGGCCCGAAAGGCACGGCCGAGAAGAACGAAAGCGCCGGGTATTTGCCGGTGTGATAGCCGGCGGTGCCCCACAGGGCGTCGATCGAACCCGCCTCGACGGCATCGAAACCCTGCAAGGACGGCACCAGCGCATTGGGCTCGTAGAACTTGATGTTCAAGTCACCGCCGGACATGGCCTTGACTGCGTCGGAAAAGCGGGGCCCCGCTTCACCCACGATCGAAAGTGTGGATGGGAAGGTGCTCTGCATTTTCCAGCGCACTTTCTGCGCTTCGGCATCGCCCGCCGCGCCGAGCGCCGCCGCGCCGACGAGTCCGGCTGCGGCTACTGTGAGGAGTTTCTTGAACAACTGTGTACCTCCCTGGTGCCAGTCAGTTAAAGTGCCTCCCTTGCGTCTGCGCAGGAGCGCAACGGTGCCTGAATAACAGAAAAAAAATCCCTGCGCGACTCTGCAGGCGGCGCGTTCCGTCGCAGTCGCATGACCGGCCTGCGCGCTCGACCGTCGTCAGGCGGCGTGGCGGCCCGCAACGGCCTCGCGAAACCCGGCCTGCAACACGGCCCGCAAACTCGCCTCCAACCGCGCGCGGTCTTCCTTCGCCGCGCGAAACCCGGCTTGGATTTCGCCCCGCAGACTCATCTCCAACCGGGCGCGGTCTTCCTTCGCCGCGCGCTGCCCCTGCCGGATCAGCACGGCCAGACTCGCGCCAACCGCCAGAATCGCGATCATCTCAGGCGTCATTCACCCATGGCTCCATCGAACCCGCCGCTCATGGCCGGAAACGCCAGTATATCGGCGGCAGGCGGCCGGGCAAGCGCGCATCCGCCTGCCGCCGCCGGCTCAGACGCGCTCCGCAACAGCGGCGCCGGGATCGATTCGTCAAGCAGCAGCCTCACCCGGCTCCCCGATCAGCAAGGCTTTGGCTTGTTCGAGCACTTCGACAGCCTGGCTGCGCGAAACCGTCGGGAAGCACTCCAGAAAGACATCGAGGGAAGCCCCGTCTTCCAGATATTCGATGAGAATCTGCACAGGCACCCTGGTTCCCGCGAATACCGGCGTCCCGCTCATAATGTCGGGGTTCGTCTCGATCGGGCTATCCGCCATTGCGGCCTCCCTGCACGCGGTCGCGTCTCACTGCAACAACTTAGGAGACAGTGCGGTATGTGCCAAGGCCGGTCTCCGCGAGCAGTCCTTGCCGGAGCCGTCCCCTTCTTCCGGCCGCCGCCCCGCTCACACGCGCTCCGCGACATAGGTGCCGGGGGCGTTGCAGAGGGCTGGCAGCGCGCCTTCGCCGGGGGTGCGAGCAGGCACTTTGCCTCCGGCCGACCGGGAGACCCATGCCGCCCAGTCTCCCCACCACGAGCCCGGCTTCTCCGCCGCGCGCTCCAGCCAGGACTCGTTGTCCTTCAGCATCTGCCTATGGGTCCAGTGGCTGTATTTGCCGGCCGCCGGCGGGTTGACGATGCCGGCGATATGGCCGGACGCCGCCAGCACGAAGCGCACCGGCCCGCCATAGTGCCGGGCGCCGCGATAGACGCCCGGCCAGGGCGCGATATGGTCCTCCCGCGTGCCGACGACATAGGTGCGGGTCTTCACCGCCGAAAGGTCGAGCCGCTCGCCCGCAATCTCCAGCGCGCCCGGCTCCGCCAGCGCGTTGTCCATATACATGCGGCGCAGGTAGAAGCTGTGCATCCGCTTCGGCATCCGCGTCGAATCGGCGTTCCAGAACAACAGGTCGAACGGCACCGGGTCGCGGCCCAGCAGGTAGTTGTTGATGACGAATCCCCAAATCAGGTCGTTGGCGCGCAGCATGTTGAAGGTGGTCGCCATGTCGGCGCCTTCGAGCACGCCGCCGGCCTTGTCCATGCGCGCCTCCAGCGCCGACACCTGCTCCTCGTCGATAAAGACGCCGAGCTCGCCCACCTCGCTGAAATCGACCAGCGAGGCGAAATAGGTGGCGCT
>JAJEAZ010000245.1 GCA_022824105.1 Alphaproteobacteria bacterium | reverse complement strand
TCGCTTGAATATCGCGGGCAGTCCCGCCGATACTCTCGGCGAGCGGTTTCTGTCCAGGGCATGTGTGGCTCCGTTCTGTCGCAAAACCGAACTGAATCACAAACCCTTGAAACCGCTCAACTCTTTTTGGGTCAGGCTCTTCGGCAATACAGTAAAAGAATGCCGGTGCAAGCAAACAGAAGGTAAATCGTTCAATATAATCCAAGTTATCCCCGTCATTGAAAATTCACCGCCCCCATGCAAGCTTATTCCCGCTTAACAGTTGGCTGGATTTGAGGAGTTCTTTCAGATGACGGAACGATTGGCCGAAACGGCCGAGGATGTATCGCGGCTGGCATTCGGTTTCATGGCTTCCAAGGCGCTGTTCGCGGCGCTGCATGTCGATGTTTTCAGCCAGCTTGCGGACGGCCCGAAAACGGCGGGCGCGCTCGCGGCGAAGACGGGCGTGCCCGTCAACCGGATCACGACGCTGATGACCGCGCTGACGGCGATCGGCCTCGTGGACCGGGAGGAGGAGAGCTATTTCAACGCGCCGGCATCGGCCGCCTTTCTCGTGCGCGGCGCGCGCCACGATTTCGGCGACTATCTGCGCTACCAGATCGACCGGCAGATGTATCCGTTCCTGACCCAGCTGAACGAGGTGATGGACGGCTCGCTCGAACCGGAGGCCGTGGACAGCTACCAGCACTGGATGTCGGACCCGGAGCAGGCCGTGCTTTACAGCGAGGCGCAGCATGCGGGCTCGCTCGGGCCCGGCCGCACGCTCGCGCGGCTGGTCGATCTTTCCGGCTGCCACAACCTGCTGGATGTCGGCGGCGGCACGGGCGCCATGACCATCCGGCTGCTGGAGACCTTCCCCGGTCTCGTCTCGACGATTATCGACTTCCCCAATGTCGCCGAGATCGGCTGGCGCTTCATTACCGAGGCCGGAATGGTGGACCGGGTGCGCTACATCCCCGCCGACGCGCTGAATGCCGACTGGCCGACCGAGCAGGACGCCATCCTGATGTCCTACCTGTTCAGCGGCGTTCCGGGCGCCGAGCTGCCGCGGCTGGTGCAGCAGGCCTATGACTGCCTGTCGCCGGGCGGCCATTTCATCGTCCACGACTTCATGGTGGAGGACGACCGCACCGGCCCGCCCATGGCGGCCCTCTGGCAATTGCAGCATATGGCCTTCACGCCGGAGGCGCGTTCGGTCACGCCCGGCTGGCTCAAGGGCCGGATGCTGGAAGTCGGTTTCGCAGTCCCCCGCGACGAGGAAATGGTGCCCGGCATGACCCGCCTGATCCACGCCCGCCGGCTGGACTAGCACCCCGGAATTGAAGCGCGCCGCATTGCCGAACCGCCGTCCCGGTCCTGGCAGCAGCTTCGGCCTTCTACCAACGACCATTGACCGGACCCCATAGATGGCTTTGGCGCCCGGCGCGCCGACCCTCCTCCCGTCATGCCCGTCCCCATATCGTCATGCCCGTCCCCATATCGTCATGCCCGTCCCCATATCGTCATGCCCGTCCCCATATCGTCATGCCCGTCCCCATATCGTCATGCCCGGAACAAGTCCGGGCATGACGAGGAGAGGCATGACGGGGAGGGAAATGACTGAGGAGAGGGCGTAACGGGACGAGGGCCGGGGCGCAGGGCCTCGTTTCCACCGGCATTCCGTGAAAAAATATCCGATGTTTTCATTTTATGTTCCGATAAGGGCTTGACTTTCACCCATATGGTGTAGAATGAAAGTAGAGAGAGGCGGCTCCCGGGGCCGCCTTTCGGCTTTTCTGCAGAAAGCGATGGCTGGGGCCGCGAAAAAAACCCCGGCGGGAACGGACGGGCGAGGTGCGTCCGGCGTCTCGCGCGCGCAATCAGGCGCGCGAGCCGCGCCGCCGCGATACGCCCGCCCGCACCCGCGCACCCACGCCCGCGCGATTGCGCGCGAAACAGGGCCGCTCCGGCGGGCCGGCCCGAACGAAGACGAATGCGAGCCAGGGAAAGGAGCCGCATCCCATGCCCATCATCGACCCGACCGTGGCACTGGCCACACGCCAGGAGGCCTTCTGCCGACACTATGCCGTCTCCGGCAATGCCGCAGACGCCGCAAGGCAGGCCGGCTACTCGGAGCGCTCCGCACGCCAGACCGGATGCGCGCTCCTGGAACGGCCCTACATCGTGGAGCGGCTGCGGCGCATCCGCCTCTCGTGGAAGCGCACCGAGAGGGACGAGGCCCGCATCCTGCTCGCCCGCTCGGAACAGGCCTGGGATGCCGCCGTCGCCAGCGGGTCGGCATACATGATGCTCCGGGTGCTGCGCTTCCAGGCGGAGATTGCGGGGCTGGCCGGGTCCGCCGGGGGGAGCCGCGCCCGTCTCTGGCCGCTGGCGCACGAGGACGAGCTCGGCGAGATCGAAGCCGGCGAGGCGCTGGAGGCCGGCACCGAGCCCGGCCCGCTCGCCGAGGCCGTGCGCTGCGGACGCGACCGCGCCCAGGGCGCGCTCGAACGACACCGCGAGCGGCGCGAGGCGCTGGAGGCGCAGGAAGGCTTCGACGGGGCCGCGCATGAGGAGGCCGCCCGGAGGCTCGCCGAGGCCGTCGAGGACCGCACCCGCCTGCCCGTCAGTTTC
>JAJEAZ010000678.1 GCA_022824105.1 Alphaproteobacteria bacterium | reverse complement strand
CGCGCCCATGACCGCGGCGCTGGGCCACCGGCGGTCGAGCGCGGCGGAGAGCGCGCCCACCAGCGGCGGATAGACGAAGAAGCAGAGCGCGGCGAGCCCGACCGGGATCGTCTCCACCGCCGCGATATTGCCGTAGAACATATGCGCCGCCAGCACGCCGAGGCCGAGGCAGGAGAGCATGTCGCGCCTGGGCAGGATCAACTGGCGCCGCCCCGCGACGCAGAGCATCCACAGCAACAACGCCAGCAGAGTGGCGCGGACGGGGGAGATCGCAAGCGGCGTGGCGCCCCCCTCATAGGCGCCGCGCGACGCCGCGATCGCAAGCCCGAGCCCGAGCGACGACGCAACCGCGCACAGATATCCCCGCTGGAGAGACGTCACCCGCCCGTTTTCGCCCGGTGGAACGGGCGCGCGCGATAGCTGTCAAGATTCAACGCTTGCCCCTATATGATGAGTCGCCCGCCGAGAAGGTTTAGCAATGCCCGATACCGAGCGCGAGAGCGGCGTCCTGCCGGTCTGGGACCTCACCGACCTCTACAGCGCGCCGGACGGCCCCGATGTCGCCCGCGACCTGGAGACCGCCGAGGCCGAAGCCCGCGCCATCGCGGAGCGCTGGAAGGGCGGGCTCGCCGGGCTCGACGGCGACGGGCTCGCGGAGGCGGTGGAGGCGTATGAACGCCTGCACGAGCGCCTCGGCAGGCTGCTCAGCTATGCGGGCCTCTTGCGCGCGGGCGACATGGCGTCGGAGGAGACCGGGCGCTTCCACCAGTCGGTCCAGGAGCGCTATGCCGAAATTGCGGCGCATACGGTCTTCTTCCAGCTTGAGCTCAACGACGTCGAGGACGCCGTTCTCGAACGCCTGCTGGAGGAGAGCGGGCGCCTCAGCCGCTACCGCCCCTGGCTGGAGCAGAGCCGGTCCTTCCGCCCGCACCAGCTTGCCGAGGACATGGAGCGCCTGCTGCTGGACCGCGATGTGGCGGGTTCCTCCGCCTGGACGCGGCTCTTCGACGAAACGCTCGCCGCGCTGCGTTTTCCGTTCCGGGACCGGCGGCTCACGCTGGCGGAGGCGCTCGACCGGCTCTCGGATCCGGATTCCGGCGTGCGCAGGGCGGCGGCCGGATCGCTCTCCACCGTGCTGGGGGACAATGCCCGGCTCTTCGCGCATATCTTCAACACGCTGTTGAAGGACAAGGAGATCGACGACCGCTGGCGCAGCTTCGGGCGGTCCGTTTCGGCGCGCAACCTGCAGAACCGGGTGGAGGACGAGGTGGTCGATGCGCTGGTCGATTCGGTCAAGCGGGCCTATCCGAACCTCTCCCATCGCTACTACAGGCTGAAGGCCGAATGGCTGGGCGGCGGAAAGCTCGCCTGGTGGGACCGGAACGCTCCGCTGCCCGAGGCCGACATGCGGGAGTTCTCCTGGGCCGACGCGAAGCGCCTCGTGCTGGAGGCTTATGGCGGGTTCTCGCCGCAGATGGCGGACCTGGCGCGGCGCTTCTTCGACAATGACTGGATCGATGCCCCGCCGAGGCCCGGCAAGGCGCCGGGGGCGTTCTCGCATTCGACCGTGCCGGGGGCGCATCCCTATGTGCTGCTCAACTACCAGGGCCGGGCCCGGGATGTGGCGACGCTGGCGCACGAGCTCGGCCACGGGGTGCACCAGTCGCTGGCTGCCGGGCAGGGCTACTTCCTTGCCTCCACGCCGCTCACGCTGGCCGAAACGGCGTCCGTCTTCGGCGAGATGCTGACCTTCCAGGCGATGCTGAAGACGGCTCCGCCGGAAGCCCGGCGCGCGCTTCTCGCCGGCAAGGTCGAAGACATGCTGAACACCGTCGTGCGCCAGATCGCCTTCTACGAGTTCGAGCGCAGGCTCCACGAAGCGCGCGCCGGCGCCGAGCTTGCGGTGGACGACATCGGCGACATCTGGATGGAGACCCAGCGCGAAAGCCTGGGCGACGCCTTCGAATACGACGAGTCCTACCGGGCCTTGTGGACCTATGTCGGCCACTTCATCCACGCGCCCTTCTATGTCTATGCCTATGCCTTCGGTGACTGCCTGGTGAACGCGCTCTACGCGGCCTATGAGGACGGGAGCGAGGGATTCGAGGCCAAATATCTGGACATGCTCGCCGCCGCCGGCTCGAGGCGCCATGGCGAGCTGCTGGCTCCCTTCGGCCTCGACGCCCGCGACCCGGCCTTCTGGGATCGGGGCCTCGCGCGCATAGCCGGCTTCGTGGACGAACTGGAAGCAGCATGAGCGACGAGACGGCCGGCCTCGGCGGCCAGTTGCGCCGCTATGCAAGGGTCGGCGGCGCCGTCGGCGGCCTCGCGGCGAATTATGCCGGCCGGCGGCTTCTGGGGCGCAAGATCGAGCATGACGCCCATGCGCGCGAACTGGCGGCTGCGGTCGGCGGCCTCAAGGGGCCGCTGATGAAGGTCGCGCAGATCCTCGCCACCATTCCGGACGCGCTGCCGTCGGCCTATGCCGAGGAATTACGGCAGTTGCAGGCCGATGCGCCCTCCATGGGCTGGCCGTTCGTGCGCCGGCGCATGGCGGGCGAGCTGGGGCAGGGATGGCAGGCGCGCTTCCGGGATTTCGAGCGCGCCGCCGCCCATGCCGCCTCGCTCGGGCAGGTCCATCGCGCGACCGCCCCGGACGGCGCGCGCCTTGCCTGCAAGTTGCAATATCCGGATATGGCCTCGGCCGTCGAGGCCGACCTCAGGCAGTTGCGCCTGGTGCTTTCCATCTATGAGCGCCGCGACCGGGCGGTGCGCACCGAGAGCATCTTCCAGGAGCTGTCCGAAAGGCTGCGGGAGGAACTCGACTACCACCGCGAGGCGAAGCACATGCGCCTCTACGGGGCCATGCTGGCCGGTGAACCGGGCGTGACGGTGCCGGAGCCCGTCGAGGACCTTTCGACCGGCCGCCTGCTCACCATGACCTGGGTGGACGGACGCCCGCTGCTGGAGGCGGTGGACCTGCCGGTGGAGGCGCGCAACCGGCTGGCGGAGAACATGTTCCGCGCCTGGTATGTGCCCTTCTACGATTGCGGGATCATCCACGGCGACCCACATCTCGGCAACTATTCGATGCGGGAAGACCGCGGCATCAACCTGCTGGACTTCGGCTGCATCCGGGTCTTCCCGCCGTCTTTCGTCAAGGGGGTGATCGACCTCTACCGGGCGCTCCGGGACGGCGACGAGGTCCTGGCGGTCTCCGCCTACGAGACCTGGGGCTTCGAGAACCCCTCGCGCGAGCTGATCGAGGTGTTGAACATCTGGGCGGAGTTTCTCTACGCCCCGCTGCTCCAGGACCGGGTCCAACGCATCCAGGAAAGCGAAAGCGGCCTTTACGGCGCGACCGTAGCCGCGAAGGTGCACCGGGAGCTCAGGCGCGTCGGCGGGGTACGACCGCCGCGCGAATTCGTGCTCATGGACCGCGCCGCCATCGGCCTGGGCTCGGTCTTCATGCGGCTTCGGGCGGAAGTGAACTGGCACCGCCTCTTCCACGGCCTCATCGACGGCTTCGATGTGGACGCCCTGGAGGCCCGCCAGTCCGCGGCCCTGGAGGCGGCGGGGCTGGAATAAGGTCGCGCGGGGCCCCGGGCATTCCCCGCGGTGCCTTCAGGTGCGACATTTTTGCTTGCGGCCCGGCCGCTATCCAGTGCAGGCTTGCATTCGAGTCGTCGATTTACCGGCGTCGCCGCGCTCCTGAAGCATGGGACGGAGCGCATTTATTATGCCTGTCGGCGAACGGGCAGGATTTCAGGGAGGACCCCTCGCGAAGGCGGAAAGGAGACGGCGTCATGGCGGAGAACCGGCGGGAAGGGCTTGTGGCCGATGCAGGGCTGATGAAGGGCCTGCACAGCGGCATGGGATTCGCGGCGAAAGGCATGGTCGTCGCCTTCGTTGTGTTCACGATCCTGAATGTCGAGTTCGCCAGCAGCATCTATGCGGCGATCCGCGGCTGGGTCGAGGCGTCGCTGGCCTGGTACTACATCCTGATCGTCGTCTTCCTGGTGTTCGTCTGCCTCTACCTGATGTGCTCGCGGCACGGGTCGGTCCGCCTCGGAGACGACGACTCGCGGCCGGAGTTCAGCAACTTCTCCTGGTTCGCGATGCTGTTCTCCGCCGGCGTCGGCATCGGCATCCTGTTCTTTGGGGTCGCC
>JAJEAZ010000068.1 GCA_022824105.1 Alphaproteobacteria bacterium | reverse complement strand
GCCGGGCCTCAATAGGCGCGCACCAGCCCCACCAACCGGCCCTGGATCTGCACCTGATCCGGGTCGTAGTCCTGCGCCGGATGGGCCTCGTTCGCGGCTTCCAGCACCACGCGGCCATTGGACGGGCGCCAGATTTTCAGCGTCGCCTCCTCGGAATTGACCAGCGCCACCACGATGGCGCCGCTTTCCACTTCCTCGCATTCCTGGATGACGACCGTGTCGCCGTCCATGATACCGGCATCGACCATCGAATCGCCGGCGATCTCGAGCGCGTAGTGGCGTCCGCTGCCGATCATCCCCTGCGGCACGGCCACCGTGCTGTCAGGGTCCCGCAGGGCCTCGATCGGCGTGCCCGCGGCGATGCGCCCGTAGAGCGGCAATTCGTTCTGGATCGTGTCGGCCGGGTCCAGCCGCCGACGGAAGCCGCGGAAGCCCGACCGCGGTGGCCGCCCCCGGTCCTCATAGGCTTCCGCCTCCGGCAGTCGCGCGATTTCCAGCGCGCGGGCGCGGTTCGGAAACCGTCGGATGAACCCGCGCTCCTCCAGCGCCGTTACCAGCCGGTGCACACCCGACTTCGACTTGAGCCCGAGCGCATCTTTCATCTCGTCGAAAGAAGGCGACACGCCGTCCTTCGAAATCTGCTGCGAGATATACAGCAGCAATTCATTCTGCTTCCTCGTCAACATGCCGCCGTTCCCTCCAGCAATGTTCCGGGTACGAACCAGGTTTCAATATTGGTGTTCTACATTGGTTCGGAATCGGTGTCAAGCGGAACAATGCGGTTTCAGCGGCACGGGTAGCGGAGACCCGGAAAGCTATATGCCACCGGCATAGGTTCCGATGCCTTCGAACCTGGCGAAGCGCGCCGGCCCGATGCACGGCTCATTGAGAATGCTGGATTTGCGGGCTAGGTTCGGCGACGCCCTGCTCCGCAACCGACCCGTCGTAGCCGTACGTTTTCGGATTGCTCATGCCTTCGAAGAGAACACTCAACGCCAGGAACCTGCAGGCCCTCGGGGCCGAGCGGCTCGCTGCGCTGTTGATCGAACTGACCTCGGGCGACGCCGAGGCCAAACGCCGGCTTCGGTTCGAACTTGCCGGTGCGGAGAGTCCCTCCGCCCTTGCCGGCGAAGTGCGCAAGCGGCTGGGGGCGATCGGCCGGTCGCGCTCCTTCGTCGACTGGCACCGGATCCGGAAGCTTGCGAAGGACCTCGACACCCAGCGCCGGGCCATCGCCGAGCAAATCGCCAAAGCGGACGCCGGCGAGGCGCTCGAACTTATGTGGCGGTTCATGGCGCTGGCGTCCCCGGTTTTCGAGCGCTGCGACGACAGCAACGGGGTCGTCTCCGATGTGTTCCATACCGCCTGCAGCGATCTCGGCGACATTGCGCGCGCCGCCGCGCCCGACCCGGCCGCGCTGGCGGACCGGGCCTTCGAGGCGCTCCGCCAAAGCCACTATGGCCAGTTCGACGACCTCATCGAGATTTTGGCGCCGGCCCTGGGCACGACAGGGCTGGAGCGCCTGAAACAGCATGTCCTCGAACTTTCCGAGACCCCGGTCCGCCGCCCGGCCGACAAGGACCGGATCAGGATCGGCATCTCGTCCTCCGGACCGATCTATGAAGACGAGCTGGCCGAAAGAGCGCGGCAGCGCATCGTTCGCGAAGCCCTTATGGACATTGCCGACATACAGCAAGACGTCGATGGCTTCATCGGCCAGATCGACGAGGATGTCCGGAAGGTGCCGGGCGTCGCTGCAGACATCGCCACGCGCCTGCTGGCGGCGGGCCGCGCCGGCGAGGCGTTGCAGGCGCTGGACGCGGCCGTTCATCCCAATCTCCCCGGCCTGGTCTGGCCTGTATTCGACTGGGAGGACGCCCGGATCGAGGTCCTGGAAGCGCTCGAACGCCCGGACGAAGCCCAGGCCGTTCGCTGGCGCTGTTTCGAGCGCAGCCTGTCCATCGCCCATCTCCGGGCATATCTGAAAAAGCTTCCGGATTTCGAGGATATGGAGGCCGAGGAGAAGGCGCTCGATTATGCCTGGTCCTTCCGCAGCCGGCTCGGCGCCCTGTGGTTCCTGGTCTCCTGGCCGGCCCTGGACAGAGCCTCGGCGCTGGTGCTCGCCCACGCGAACGACCTGGATGGAAACGCCTACGACCTGCTGGTCCCGGCTGCCAACGCGCTTGCGGAACGGTATCCGCTCGCAGCCACGCTGGTTCTCAGGGCGATGATCGGCTTCGCGCTCACCGAAAGCCGTTCATCCCGCTACCGGCACGCGGCCCGGCATCTGCTCGAATGCGCCAGCCTTTCCTCGGCCATTGAGGACTTCGGGCCCCACGAGACGCATGACGATTATGTGGAGCGGCTGAAGGCCGAGCATGGCCGCAAGCGATCGTTCTGGGACCGGGTCGGCTGACGACCGGACCGCCGCCTTCCTTGCTGACCGGCTTGTTCCCGCATGCCCTCCCGGCTATAGGCAAGGCGCTATGACGATCCACTACTACCGGCCCACCTATATCGCGCTGGCGGCCGCCTCCGGGCTCGTGGCGATCGTGCTGCTCGCGCTGCTGTTCAACGGCCTGGCGGCCGGCAAGCCGGGGCCGCCGATGGCGATGGCGGCGCTGCTGGCGGCGCTCATGGGCGGCATCGCCTGCTATGCCGTCTGGATCGTCCGCCGGGCGCATCTGCCGGCCGTCACCTTCGACAAGAGCGGCATCGCCTTCCCGATCTTCGGCATCCCCCGGCGGGACTGGTCCGCTATCCGCGCGATCCGCCAGCAATCGCTGCTCAGCCGCAACGAGCTGCTCATCCATTTCGCGCCGCCGGCGCCGTCCTTCCCCTGGCTCGTGGTCGTTTTCGGCGGGTTCTGGCGCGCGCGCAGGGGCGGCCATCTGCGTTTCAACATGAAGCGGATGAATTGCGGGCGCGACAGCCTCGACTACGCGCTCCGGGAATATCCGCCGCCGGAACTGCGCAGCGGCCGGTAACGCCGCCGCCCGCAGGCTACAGGCGGATGATTTCCACGAGGTCGCCGGC
>JAJEAZ010000140.1 GCA_022824105.1 Alphaproteobacteria bacterium | reverse complement strand
CCGGCGCGGCTGGGATGCGGCCGCCTGGACCGCCGCCTTCGCCGAGGGCCGGGCCGAGCCGGCCGACCTCCTCGAGGCCTGCCTGGCACGAATCCAGCGCGTCGATGCGGCGCTCGGCGTCTGCAACCACGTGGCGGACCGGGCGGCGCTGTTCGATCAGGCGGTGGATGCCGCGGCGCGCTGGCGGGATGGCGCGCCCTTATCGCCGCTGGACGGGGTGCCCTTTGGGGTGAAGGCCAACATCGCCGTGCGCGGGTTTCCCTGGCACGGCGGGATCGCGGCGTTTCGGGACGTGCAGGCAGCGACCGACGCGGATTGCGTGCAGCGCCTGCGCACCGGCGGCATGATCCCCTTGGCGCTTCTCAACATGCACGAGGCGGCGCTGGGCGAGACCACCGCCAATCCGACCTTCCGGATCACGCGCAACCCGCACGATCCCGACCGCATCCCCGGTGGCTCCTCCGGCGGCAGCGCGGCGGCCGTGGCGGCGGGCATCGTACCGGTTGCGCTGGGCACTGACAGCCTCGGCTCCGTGCGCCTGCCCTCGGCCCTGTGCGGCGTGGTGGGGTTCAAGCCGGCCCACGGCCGGATTCCCCTCGGCGGCGTCCTGCCCCTCAGCCGGCGTCTCGATCACGTCGGCGTGCACGGGCGCAGCGTCGCTGACGTCTCGGCCGTGGTGGATCTGTTCGAGCCGCGCCGATCCTCGGGAGGCCCCGCCGAAGGAGCCGAGTCCGTCTGGGACGCGCCGCCTCTGGCCCGCTGGGGCGTTGCGGCTGGACGGCCCGCATCCAAAGCCGTGGTGGCGGCGATCGATGGCATTCTTTCCGATGCTGCGGTTGCGCGATGCGTGGACTGGTCGGACGTGGACCTTTCCTCGGTGCGGCGGGCGGGACTGCTGATGTGCGAACGCGACGCGGCGGCGCGTTACGCCGAAGCCCTCCGGGACGATCCGGACGGATTCAGTCCGGCGTTTCGGCGGCTGGTCGCGTGGGGTGCCGCGCAACCCGAGGAAAAGGTGCGCCGGGCCGAGCGCCTGCTGACGGACACGTCCCAGCGCCTGCGCGCGGACCTGGAGGAAGTCCTGCTGCTGGGTCCAACCACTGCCCACCTCGCGCCGCGCCATGACGGACACGTGCCGGAGACCTTGGCCAACCTGACGGCGCCGGCGGCGATTGCGGGCGTGCCGGCCATCTCGATCCCGGTGCCCGTCCCATCCGGGTCTCCGCCCGTGGGGCTGCAGATCGCCGGCTTGGACGGCGGCCATGTGCTGGCCGCAGCGAAGACTTTGTTTCCCGGGGTCGCGGCCCCGGTTCTCTGACTGGAGCGAACAAAATTGGACATTGAGCAACTGCCGCGGATCGAGAGCCGGGAATTCATGAACGGCACCGTCGTCGCGGTCGATGAGTCGGGCGCGACGGCCACCGTGCGGTTTCTGCCGCCGACGGGCACGACCAACCCCCATGGCGGCGTCCAGGGCGGGTTCGTGGCCGCCATGGTCGACGATGCGGTGAGCCTCGCCACTTGGTTTGCCGGCAATGAGCGCGCCTTCGTCACCGCCAGCTTGGCCTGCTACTACCTGCGCCCGGTGCCGGCCGGCTCGCCGCTGCTGGTTCGCTGCGACCTCGTGAGGGCCGGACGGCGTCAGGCGGTTTTCGATGCCGTCGTGACGGCCGAAGGGTCCGACGAGGTCCTGGTCAAGGCCGTTCAGACCCAACAGTTCCTCTAAGGGCTAAGGGCCCGAGCCGTGGTGCCGTGCGGCGAAACGCGGGGTCGCCGTCGGGTGAGCGCGGCGTGAAGGCAGCGGGCGGGCGCCTTCACGCCGCGTTCACGGCGACTGCTCAACGATGTTCCCGGATTGAGCCATGGAGGTTCCCATGCACCCTTCCCTCAGCGTAGCCAGCGTCGGCGAAGGGCGTGCCCCGGGCGGCGAGTCGGTGGCCTGGCTGCGCATCTCGCCCTTCATCGCGCTGCACCTGGCCTGCCTGGCGCCGGCTTGGCTCGGCGTCAATGCGGTGGAGCTGGGGGTCGCCGCCGCCTCCTACGCCGTGCGCGCCTTCGCCATCAGCGTCTTTTACCACCGCTGCTTCTCCCATCGCGCGTTCCGCACGCACCGCGCCGTGCAGTTCGCGTTCGCGTTCCTGGGCGCCGCCGCCACGCAGCGGGGTCCCTTGTGGTGGGCCGCGCACCACCGCCTGCACCACGCCCATGCCGACACCGGCGCGGACCCGCACTCCTCGCCGCGGGGGTTCCTGTGGTCGCACATGCAGTGGTTTCTGTGCCGGGAGAACTTCAGGACGCCCCTGTACCGGGTGCGCGACCTGGCCCGCTTCCCGGAACTCGCCTGGCTGAACCGCTATGACCTCGTCGCGCCGGTAGTGTTCGCCGCCGCCATTTTCGCGCTCGGCGCGTCCCTTGAGCCGGCGTTCCCGGAAACCGATGGCTGGCGCATGCTGGTCTGGGGCTACGTGGTCCCCACGGTGGCGCTGATGCACGCGACCTTCCTGGTCAACTCGCTGTCGCACCGCATCGGCCGGCGCCGCTTCGCCACGGCGGACGGCAGCCGCAACAACGCCTGGCTGGCGCTGCTGACGTTCGGCGAGGGCTGGCACAACAACCACCACCGGCACGCCGCGAGCGCCCGCCTCGGCTTCTACTGGTGGCAGCTCGACCTGGGCTGGCTCGGATTGAGGCTGCTGGCCAAGCTGGGGCTCGCTTGGGATCTGAGGACGCCGCCCGCGCCGGTGCTCGAGGAGGGCGCGCGATGAGGGTGGCCGTTGTGGGCGGCGGCATCTCCGGGCTAGCGGCGGCGCACGCCTGCCAGGCGTTCGCCGACGTGACGTTGTTCGAGGGGAGTGCGCGCCTCGGCGGACACACCGACACCCACAACCTGCTCGTGGACGGCCGGGCCCACGCCGTCGATTCCGGCTTCATCGTCTTCAACCGGGAGAACTACCCGCTCTTCTCCGGGTGGCTCAATGAGCTCGGCGTGGCATCGCAGCCCACGGAGATGTCGTTCGGCGTCAGCACGGCGGCGGGGCTGGAGTACGGCACCTCCAGCCTGGGCGCGGTCTTCTGCCAGCGCCGCAACGCCCTGCGGCCGCGCTTCCTGAGGATGCTGAACGACATCCGGCGCTTCCATCGGAACGCCGGCCGGGTTGCGGCGCGGGACGCCAAACCGCTCGGTGACTACCTGCGGGCGGAGCGCTACTCCGAGGCCTTTGCGGAGCACCACCTGCTGCCCATGTGCGCGGCGCTGTGGTCCGCGCCCCGCCATCGCGCCTGCGACCTGCCCGTCGGGCATGTGGCGGCGTTCATGGCCAACCACGGCATGACCCGGTGGCGCGGGCGCCCCCAGTGGCGGGTGGTTCGCGGCGGTTCCGGCAGCTACCTTCGGGCCTTCGCCGAGGCGTTCGAGGGCGAAGTGCGGCTCTCATCGCCGGTGCGGTTCGTGCATCGGGGCAAGGCCGGAGTGACGGTGGAGTTGGACCATGGCAGCGAACGCTTCGACTACGTCGTGCTCGCCTGCCACAGCGACGAGGCGCTGGGGTTGATTGACGCCTCCCCGGACGAGAGGGCGGTTCTCGGCGCCATCCGCTACCAGCCCAATCGCGCGGTGCTGCACTCCGACGCATCGGTCATGCCGCGCAATCCGGCCGCCTGGTCAAGCTGGAACGTGCGGGCGGGCGAGGACCTCAGCTACGAGTTCACCTACTGGATGAACCGGCTTCAGGGACTCGACGCGGCGCCGGACTTCTTCGTGACCCTGAACCCGGCCCGCGAACTGGACAACGCTTGGTTGGAGCGCGACTACCGCCACCCCATCTTCTCCAGCGGCGCCGGGGCGGCGCAGGCCCGCGTGGACCGGATCAGCGGCCGCCGCCGCACCCACTACTGCGGGGCCTGGCGGGGCTGGGGCTTTCACGAGGACGGCTTTCGCAGCGGCGTCCAGGCGGCCCGCCGCCTGCGCGGCCAGCTGGCGGACTGACCCCATGATGCGCGGCGCAATGAGCTGCCGGGGCACGGTGACCCATGCACGTCGGGGCCCGAAGCGCCACGTCTTCCGTCACCGGCTGTGGATGCTCTGCGTGCCGCTCGAAACGGCCGATGCGCCCAAGGGATTCCGGAACCGGCTACTGGCCTCGGTGGACCGGGGGCACCTCCTGACAACGGGGGAGGTCCGCGCCAAGCTCGCCTCGGCGGACGTTGGGGAGGCGCGAAGCGCGCGCCTGCGCGTCTTTGCGCTGACGCAGCCGCGCTCCCTCGGATTCTCCTTCAACCCCGTCAACTTCTACTTCTGCTGGGTGGGCAACCGGTTCGCGGCGTTGCTGGCGGACATCAACAACACCCCTTGGGACGAGCGCCACTGCTACGTCCTAGTCCCGTCGAATGCCGATTGTGGGCCGGGCCGCGCCTCTTTCCGCTTCGCCAAGCGCTTCCACGTCTCCCCCTTTCTCCCCATGGACGGCCACTACGTGCTGCGCCTCAAGGTCACAGACGACGCACTGCGCATCGCGATGCGCTTCGATGGCGGCGAGGCGCCGTTCTCCGCGTGCCTGTCCCTGCGCACCCGGCCGCTGACCCGTGCCGAGGCGCTGCGCTGCGCGCTGCGGCGTCCCGCCCAGGGCGCGCTGACGCTGGCGCGCATCTACTGGCAGGCCGGACGGCTGTTCCTCAAGCGGGCGCCCTTCCACCCGCATCCCGCCAGGCACGACGGGGCCAGGCAAATCCTGAAGGAGAGCCCATGATGAGCGACCAAGCGACCCATCGGTTCAGCCGCGCACCGAGCCTGCTGCGGGGCGCCGTGCACCGGGCCCTGACCAACATCGAGTCCGGCACCGTCGTCGTTTCGGAGCCGGAAGGCACCGCCACGTTTGGCGCGGGCGAGCCGGTCGCGCGGCTCTCGGTGCGCAGCCCCGCCTTCTACCGAAGCCTTGCGTTCGGCGGCTCCGCGGGCGCCGGCGGGAGCTACATGGACGGCCATTGGGATTGCGACGACCTGACCGCCCTGGTGCGCATCATGGCGCGAAACCGCCGGGCGCTCGACGGCCTGGACGGAAAGGCGGCCGCTCCCGCCGCGCTGCTCGCCGCCCTCGGGCACGCCATGCGGCGCAACTCGCCCAAGGGCAGCCGCCGCAACATCGAGGCGCACTACGACCTCGGCGACGACCTCTTCCGCCTGTTCCTCGACGACCGCATGATGTACTCGTCCGCCGTCTACGACACCGGCCAAGAGACGCTGGACCAGGCGAGCGAGGCCAAGCTGCTGCGGCTGTGCCGAAAGCTCGACCTGCAGCCCGGCGACCAACTGCTGGAGATCGGCACCGGCTGGGGCGGCTTGGCGGCGTTCGCGGCGAAGCGGTTCGGCTGCCGGGTCACGACCGCCACCATCTCGAAGGCCCAGCACCAATTCGCCCAGGCGCTGGTCGCCGCCCGCGGGCTGGAGTCGCGGGTGGAGGTGCTGCTCACCGACTACCGGGCGCTGACCGGCCGCTACGACAAGCTGGTCTCGGTGGAGATGGTCGAGGCGGTGGGCCACCAGTACCTTGACGCCTACTTCCGAACCTGCGCCCGGCTGCTGCGCCCCGAGGGGCTGATGGCGATGCAGGCCATCGTGATCCGCGACGCCAGCTACCGCCGGGCGCTCCGGCGCACGGACTTCATCAAGCGCTACATCTTTCCCGGCGCCTTCATGCCCTCCAACAGCGTCCTGGCGGCGGCCGCGGGCGCCGCCGACCTCACGCTGGTCAATCTCGAGGACTTCGGCGGCGACTACGCGCTGACGCTCCGCGAGTGGCGCCGGCGGCTGGATGCGAACCGTTCGCAAGCCGCCGAGGCCGGCTTCGATGAGCGCTTCCTGCGCATGTGGCGCTTCTACTTCGCCTACTGCGAGGGCGGCTTCCTGGAACGCGCGATCAGCGACGTGCAGATGCTGTTCGCGATGCCCGGCTACCGGGGCCGCGCCTGGCGCGCGCCGGGCGGCCGGAGCCCCGCATGAAGGCGTTGCTGGAACTGGCCGAGCGCGGCCTCGTGCCGGATCCGCTCGTGCGCATCGGCGCCCGCCGCCTGATCGCCGCCCGGCTGCGGCAGGAGGGCGCCGACGACCCGGAGCGGGCGGCGCGGCGCTACGCGGAGCTGCTCGACGCGTTGCGCGCCGGCCCCGTGGCCCTGGAGACGGCGGCCGCCAACGCGCAGCACTACGAGGTGCCCGACGGCTTCTTCCGCCTGATGCTCGGGCCGCGGCTGAAGTACAGCGCCTGCCACTGGCCGCCGGGCGTCCGCACGCTCGCCGATGCGGAAACCGCGATGCTGGAGCTCTGCGCCCGGCGCGCCGGACTCGAGGACGGCATGCGCATCCTCGACCTCGGCTGCGGATGGGGCGCGTTCAGCCTCTGGGTGGCCGCGCGCTTTCCAAACTCGAGCGTTCTGGCGGTCTCCAACTCGGCCTCGCAGAAGGCGTTCATCGAAGCCCGCGCCCAGGCGCTCGGACTGGCCAACGTGCGCGTGCGCACCGCGGACGTCAACGACTTGCAACTTGAGGAGCGATTTGACAGCGTGGTCTCCATTGAGATGTTCGAGCACGTGCGCAACCATTCGACCCTGATGGATCGAATCGCCGGGTGGCTGGCGCCCGATGGCCGGCTGTTCGTGCACGTCTTCTGCCACCGCCACCTCATGTACCCCTTCGAGGCGGACGGGGAGGGCAACTGGATGGGCCGCCGCTTCTTCACCGGCGGGCTGATGCCGGCGCGCGACACGCTGCTGCACTTCCAGGACAGCTTGCGGATCGAGCGGCGCTGGGAGCTGTCCGGCGCGCACTACCGCAGAACCGCCCGCGCCTGGCTGCGCAACTTGGATGCCAACCGGGATGCCGCCGCCCGGGCGCTTGGCGGCAACGGCGACGTCCGCGCCGCACGCCGCGAGGTGCAGCGCTGGCGCCTGTTCCTCATCGCCTGCGAGGAGCTGTTCGGCTGGCGGGACGGCAGCGAGTGGCTTGTCGCCCACTACCTGTTCCGCCGCCGTGGCTGAGCGGCGGCGCCGGGGCCTGCGCGCCCGCCTCGGTCGGCTGTTCGCCGTGCAGCTGGCCGTCATCGGCACGGCGACCCTGATCGGCATCTACATCACGCAACTGGTCGTCGAGGACCTGCTGACGCGGCAGGCCCTGGCTTCCGAGGCCGACCACTACTGGCAGTTGCGGGACGCCGATCCGAGCCAGCCCCTGCCCCACACGGCCAACCTGCGGGGCTACCTGGCGGAGCCGCCGTCGGAGGGCGCCGCCGCCGGAAGCCGCCTGCCCCCCGCCCTGCGTGGCGAACAGCCGGGTTTCCGACGGGTTCACATGGAGGACGGCAGCCGGCTGGTGCACGTCTCTGACCGTGGCGGCGCGCGCCTGTACCTGGTTTTCGAGGCGGAACGGGTTTCCGACCTCGCCTTCTACTTCGGCACCGTTCCGCTGTCCATCGTGCTGCTGCTGATTTACGGGCTGCTGTTCGTCGCCTACCGCTGGTCGCAGGCGGCGCTGTCGCCCATCGTGGGGTTGGCGCGGCAGCTCGAAGCCATCGACCTTGACCGCATGGGCAGCTTCGAACTCGACTTCGATGCGTTGCGCGGGAACGCGGATTCGGAAGTGGCGACGTTGGTGGACGCCCTTGAGCAGTTCGCCGACCGCCTGACGGCGGCGAT
>JAJEAZ010000408.1 GCA_022824105.1 Alphaproteobacteria bacterium | reverse complement strand
GTCCGCCGCCTCTGGTAGCCGGTCCGGCCCGCCCGGGGCGGCATTGGCAAAGGGTCCGCTGCCGGACTAGGATTCCTTGAGCGACGAAGAGCCGGAAGGCCGGGGGCAAGCGCGATGGTTGACAACGACACGCTGGGGCGCGAGGCGCTGCGGATGCACGCCGCCGGCCGGCCCGGCAAGGTGGAGGTGACGCCGACCAAACCGCTCACCACCCAGTACCAGCTCTCGCTCGCCTATTCGCCGGGCGTGGCCGCGCCCTGCCTGGAGATCGAGAAGGACCCGGGCCTTGCCTACGACTACACCGCCAAGGGCAACATGGTGGCGGTGATCTCCAACGGCACCGCCGTGCTTGGCCTCGGCAATATCGGCGCACTCGCCTCCAAGCCCGTCATGGAAGGCAAGGCGGTCCTCTTCAAGCGCTTCGCCGATGTGGACGGCATCGACCTGGAGGTGGACACCGAGGACGTGGACGCCTTCATCGAATGCGTGCGCTATCTCGGCAAGAGCTTCGGCGGCATCAACCTGGAGGACATCAAGGCGCCGGAATGCTTTATCGTCGAGGAGCGCCTGCGCGAGCTGCTCGACATCCCCGTCTTCCACGACGACCAGCACGGCACGGCCATCATCTCCGCCGCCGGCCTCATCAATGCGCTCCACCTGACCGGCCGGCGCATCCAGGACTGCCGCATGGTGGTGAACGGCGCGGGCGCCTCCGGCATCGCCTGCGTGGACCTCTTCAAGGCGCTCGGCCTGCCGGCGGAGAATGTCGTGCTCTGCGACACGCGCGGCGTCATCTACCGGGGCCGCACCGAGGGCATGAACCAGTGGAAGTCGGCCCATGCCATCGAGACGCCCATGCGCACGCTCGAAGAGGCGATGAAGGGCGCCGACATCGCCTTCGGCCTTTCGGTCAAGGGCGCCTTCACCCGCGAGATGGTCGCCTCCATGACGGAGAAGCCGATCATCTTCGCGCTCGCCAATCCCGATCCCGAGATCACGCCGGAAGAAGTGCGCGAGGTCCGCGACGACGCCATCATCTGCACCGGCCGGTCGGACTATCCCAACCAGGTCAACAATGTGCTGGGCTTCCCCTACATCTTCCGGGGCGCGCTGGATGTGCGCGCCACGACCGTCAACGACGCGATGAAGATCGCCGCCGCCGACGCGCTGGCGGCGCTCGCGCGTGAAGATGTCCCCGATGAAGCGGCCGCAGCCTATCCCGGCAAGCGCCTGCAATACGGCCCCGACTACATCATCCCGGTGCCGTTCGACCCGCGCCTGATCGTCAATGTGCCGGAGGCGGTGGCGCGCGCCGCCATCGACACCGGCGTCGCGCAGAAGCCCATCGAGGACTGGCCCGCCTACCGGGCCGCGCTCGCCGCCCGCCTCGACTCCACCTCGGGCAGCCTCCAGCGCATCTATGCCGAGGTGCAGGCCGCGCCGCGCCGCGTGGTGTTCGCGGAGGGCGAGGAGGAGCGCGCCATCCGCGCCGCGCTCGCCTTCCGCGCGCAAGGCTTCGGCACGCCCGTCCTGGTCGGGCGCGAGACCATTATCCGGGACCAGATGGAGCGGCTCGGCATCGCCTCCGGCGAACCGCTGGAAATCCACAACGCCGCCCTCTCGGAGGACAATGCGCAATATATCGCCATGCTCTACGGGCGGCTCCAGCGCCAGGGCTACCTGCAGCGCGACGTGCAGCGCATGGTGCATCAGGACCGCAATTGCTTCGCCGCCTGCCTGGTGGCGGCCGGCGCGGCCGACGCCATGGTGACCGGCCTCACCCGGTCCTTCCAGGTGAGCTTCGGCGGCGTGCGCCACGTGCTGCCGCCCACCGCCGATTCGACGCCCTGCGGCGTGACGCTCTATGTGAGCCGCAACCAGACGGTGTTCGTCGCCGACACGACCGTGAACGAGCGGCCGGGGCCGGAGCAGCTTGCCGACATCGCGGCGGCGGCGGCCGGCATGGCGCGAAACATGGGCGCGGAGCCGCGCGTCGCGCTGCTCTCATTCTCCAATTTCGGCAACCCGCCCTTCGGCGAGGCCGCCCATGTACGCGAGGCGGTGTCCGTGCTCGACGGACGCGGCGTCGATTTCGAGTATGAGGGCGAGATGTCGGCCGACGCCGCGCTCGACGAGGAGCTGATGCGCCAGCTCTATCCGTTCGCGCGGCTTTCCGGGCCGGCCAACGTGCTCGTCATGCCGAGCCTGCACGCCGCCAACATCTCGGCCAAGATGCTGCAGATGCTGGGCGGCGGGGCGGTGATCGGCCCGGTGCTGCTCGGGCTGTCCAAGCCGGTCCAGATCGTCCAGATGGGCGCCAAAGTGTCCGAGGTCGTCAACATGGCCGTGTTCGCCGCCCACGCCGCAGGCAACGGCCGGGCTCAGTAACCCCGCCCCGGCAGCGTCTCGTGCAGGGGACGCACGCGGGGGTCGAGCTGGCGCTCGGTGTAATAGTCGGCTGCCGGCTTCCAGGCATCGAACAGGCGCCTGAGTTCGCCGACGGGCTCATCGTGGATGTCCACGCGCAGGTCCGTGAGCGGGAAACCGTGCGCGCCCCAGGTGACGAGGGCGGCGGAGTTCTGCCCGCCATGCTGGCCGCCGGCGTCCCGGCCCGCCTCCAGCGCGGCGAGCAGGCGTTCGGCGAAGGTGTCGCCGGCAAAGCCCGCCTCTATGGCGTCCAGCACGGGCTCGCCGACCAGCACATTGCCGAGCGCAATCAGTCCGTCGCGCACATGGTGGCCGGCATAGTCGCGGTTCTCCCTGCCGGTGCGCGCCGCCGCCCGGCCCTCGGCGTCGATGACCCCCAATTGCCGGTATTCGGGCCAGGGATCGGCGGCGGCGAGCGCGTCGATCACCGCTTCGGCCGGGCAGCCGTTGGCCAGCAGGTCCTGCGCCAGCCGGCCGAGGCGGTAATCCGCAATCGCCATGATGGCGACGGCGCCGAGGCGCGAGACATGCGGCACCCGGACCCCGACCGCGAGCGAGCGGGTCGCCGTCGCGATGCCGAGTTCGCCCGTGGCGGCGTCGCGCGCGATGCAGGTGAAGGTCATCGGCTCTCTCCCATGTTTCCGGGCCGCATCAGAATGCCATCGCCCAGCGCTTGAGCAAGTCCCGCTCCAGGTCCCTCGCCCGCTCGAGCCAGTCGTCCGCCCGTTCCTTCTCCTCCGCGTCCGGTTCCGGGCCGAGCGCGTCCAGCCGCCCGCGCTCGTCGAGATCGCTTGTATAGAGGGCGAAGGCCAGCCGCCGCCCGGAGGCCGTGTAGAGAAAGCCGGCAAGGCCGCGCCCGTAATACATGGTGCCGGTCTTGGCCCAGACCCGGAACGCCAGCGCGGGTTCGTCCTCCCAGCCCGCCAGCGAGCCCTTCCAGCCGGAAATCGGCAGCAGCGAGGCGAAGCTGCGGCCCCCGTAGCGCCGTCCGTCGGCGTAGCGCAGCAGCGCCGCCATCCGGCGCGGCGAGGCGCGCGACAGGCTGCTGAGGCCCGAATGGCGGTCGAGCAGCCAGCCCGTCCCGTCTCCGCCAAGGCGCCGGTCCAGCTCCGCCTGCAGCCGGGCCGCGGACGCCGGCAGCGAGTCCGGCCTGCCGGCCAGCTCGCGGGCCGCGCCGAGGCCGACCAGTTCGGCGACGAGATTGTTGCTGTATTGCAGCGAGAGGGCGGCGATATCCACCAGCCTCGCCCCCTTGTGGAGGGCGACCGGCCGGGCATCGGCCGGGGCGGGGCCGGCCTCGGGTTCCGTGAGCGCAAGGCCCTGCATGGCCGCAAGCTCGCGGAACAGCCCGGCGGTGAAGCGCGAGGGTTGGCGAACCGGCAGCCAGGTCCGGCCCGGCCGCTCCGCCGTCACGCTCCAGGTCGGCCCGTCCGGCGTTTCGAGGCGGTGGAAGAGCGTCTCGCCCTTGCCGAGGGCCGCCCGCAAGGGCGCGAGGTCGCCGCCCGGCAGGGCGAAGGCCGCAAGCCCGCCGCCCGGCTTCGCGCCCCAGACCAGGCGCCGCCGGTTGAACGACAGGGAAAGCGCCGAGACGCCCGCATTGTAGGTCGCGCGGCCGCTCTGCCCGTCGTCGATCTCGGCCGTGTGCGGGAGCAGGCTGTCATCGTAATGGAAGCGGGCCCGCCGGACCCCGGCGTCGGCGGCGGCCCGGGCAAGCGACATCAGGTCTTCCACGGCCAGCAGCGGATCGCCCCCGCCCACAAGGTAGAGGCGGTCGCCGGAGAGCCGCAGGCTCGTCTCGAAGCGGTGTTCGCCGCCCAGGATTTCGAGCGCCGCGACGGCGGTTGCGATCTTGGCGGTGGAGGCGGGCAGGAAGGCCTCGTCCGCCCGCCGCGACGCCAGCACCGCGCCGCTGTCGAGGTCGGCCACGATATAGCCGGTGCGCGCGCCCTCCAGCCCGGCCGCCGCGATCAGCGCCTCGGCGGCCGGCGGCGCCTTCGCGCCCGCCAGCGCGGCCGCGCCCGGCCATGCCGCGAGGCCCAGGCACAATGCCAGCGTCAATACCAGCCGGCGCACGGGCCTCAACTCGGAAGGAAGCGTTCGCAATGGATGCGCTCCTCCGCCAGGCCGGCTGCGCGGAGCCGGACGCGGGCCGCGTCGATCATCGCCGGCGGGCCGCAGACATAGGCGTCGATGTCGCTTCCGGGCCGGTCGATCAGGTCGGTGACGAAGCCCGTGCGCCAGGACGGGTCGCCGCCGGGCTCCTCCACGGCGATGCGCACCCGCGCGCCGCTGTCCGCGAGCCGGTCGAGCGCGAACAGATGCCCCGGCGAAGCCGCGCCGTAGAGCAGGACCGCCGGCTGGCGGCCCTCCAGCGCCTCCAGCATGGCGAGCATCGGGGCAAGCCCCGTCCCGCCGGCCACCATCAGCACGGGCCGCACCGGCTCGCGCAGGAAGAACCCGCCATAGGGTCCCGACAGGTCGAGCCGGTCGCCCGGCTTCGCGCGGTCCGCCAGATAGCCCGACATGAGGCCGTCCGGCAGCAGCCGCGCGTGGAACTCGGCCCGGTCGCGGCGGGAGAAGGAAAAGGCGCGCTCCGCCCCGGCGCCGGGCACGCCGATCCGCGCATACTGGCCCGGCAGGAACGGGATCTCCCGGTCGGGCGCGAGGTCGAAGCGCACCGTGTCCTCGGCCACCCGCTCCACGGCCGTGAGCACCGCCTGCGTGCTCACCGCGCCGCCCGTCAGCGAGAACGGGTAGGGGAAGCGGAGCGCGCAGTCGCCGAGCGGAAGCATCTGGCAGGTCAGCACGAAGCCCTCCGCCTCCTCCCCGGCGGTCAGCGCCTCCGGGCTGGCGTCGCCGACATCATAGTCGCCCTCGGTGCAGCGCGCCTTGCAGGTGGCGCAGGCGCCTTCCCGGCAGTCCGTGGCAAGCTCGATGCCGTGGGCCTGGGCGGCCTGGAACACCGTCTGCCAGGGCAGGCCGGCGATCTCGCGCTCCGTGCCGTCCTCGAAAGCAAGGCGCAACCGCAGGCTCATGCCGCTGCCGCGGTCTTTCGGGCGCGGAGGCTGGCGCGCGAGTCGATCCGTCCGAACCGCCCGCTGCAAGCTGGACAGCGGCCGGCTCCGTGCTCCGCCTGTCCTCTCGAAGGCGGGCGTCGCCCCGGCCCTCGGGCTCTGCAGCATGCACGCATTTCCGGCATTGGTCCTGCATCGCACGGCCCCCAACCGTCACCCCGGCCCCCGAGCCGGGGTCCAGCCCCGGTTCTCGCGGCGGCCCCGGATCGGGGTCCGGGGCAAGCCCCAGCGGTTGAGCCTGCCCTCCGCCGGCTGCGGCTGTGTCGGGAGCCATGGATGGACCCCGGCTCGGGGGCCGGGGTGACAAAAAGGGGCGCCGGGCGGGGCGTATCCGGGCCGGCAGGCGCACCGGATACAAGGCAAGACGGGACGCGGTCCAATCCGAAGAGATTCCGCACTGGCGCGGCCTATTCGGCGGCGGCGGCGGCCTTCGGCATCAGGCAGTCGTCGGGCAGGGCGTGGATGGGGTCGAAATCGCGGTGCGCGATCCACTCCGCGCGCTTGTGGCGCGTGATGTGGTTCGAGACCGCGCAGAGGCTGAGATAGACGATCACCCGGTCCCACGGGCTGATATTGGGCGGGCTCGCATGGACGAGGTTGCCGTGGAACATCACCACCGAGCCCGGCTCGCCCGTCGGCGCCGCGATGCCGCCCTCGCCGGCCAGCCGCGCCACCGTCTCCCGGTCGAGCGTCCAGAGCGGGTAGCTCGTCGTCTCAAGGTCGTGGCCGGCCTCGAACACGCCCTCCCGGTGGCTGCCCGGCAGGAACATCAGCGGCCCGTTGGCGGCCGTCACCGGGTCGAGGAACACGGCGATGTTCATGGCGCGCGGCTCGGGCATGCCGTCGTCGCGGTGCCAGGTGCCGAAATCCTGGTGCCACTGCCAGACCGCGCCGTCGAAGGCCGCCTTGGCGTTGACCTTGTACTGGTGCATGTAGACCGGCTCGCCGAGCAGCTGCTCGACCGGGCCGATCAGGCGCGGATGCGCGCCGAGGCGGCCGAACATCTCGTTGTAGCGGTGCGCGGCGAAGGCGGTGCGCGGCGCGCCATTGTCCTCGCGCCAGACTTCCTCGCGCCCGCTCGCGAACACCACATCGGCCTCGCGGCGCAGCAGCGCGGCCTCGTCCTTGCTGAAGACGCCTTCGAGAAAGAGGTAGCCCTCCCGGTCGTAGCGGGAGACCTGTTCGGGGGTGAGTTGCATCGCTCCGGTCCTCCTCAGCAGAGGTCGCGTTTCAGGATCTTGCCGGTCGCGCCCAGCGGCAGGCTCTCGCGCAGCTCGACGATCCGGGGATACTTATAGCCCGCCAGCCGCTCCCGCGCCCAGCCGACGATCGCCTGCGGGTCGGGTTCGGCGCCGGCCGCGGGCACGATATACGCCTTGATCTCTTCGCCATACTGCTCGTCCGGCACGCCGACCACGGCGGCGAGCGAGACCTCCGGATGCGTCACCAGCAGCTCCTCGACCTCGCGCGGATAGACGTTGAAGCCGCCGCGGATAATCATCTCCTTCAGCCGGTCCACGATATACAGGTAGCCGTCCTCGTCGAAGCGCCCGATATCGCCGGTGTGGAACCAGCCGCCGCGCAGCGTCTCCGCGGTCTCCTCGGGCCGGCCCAGATAGCCCTTCATCACGCAATGGCCGCGCACCACCACCTCGCCCGGCTCGCCCGCGGGCACGGGATTGTCGTCGGGGTCCACCACCCGCACCTCGACGCCCCAGACCGGCAGGCCGACCGAGCCCACCTTCCGTTCGCGGTCGCGCCGGTTGAAGCTCACGCCCGGCGAGGTTTCGGAAAGGCCGTAGCCCTCCAGCACGGTCACATCGAACTTCTTCTCGAAGCCGCGCAGGATTTCGACCGGCGTGGACGCGCCGCCCACCGTGACCTGCCTGAGCGTCGAGGCGATGGCGGCGAGGTCGTGTTTCTCCGCGTCGGGATATGTGAGCAGCGCCCAGAGCATGGTCGGCACGCCGGAGAACAGCGTCACCTTCTCGCTCTCCATGAGGCCGAGGCAGAGGCCCGGCTCGAAGCGGGGCGCCAGCACCACGGTCGCCGCCCTGCGGAACGCCGCCAGCATCTGCACCACCTGGCCGAACACGTGGAACAGCGGCAGGGCGACCAGCACGACATCGTCCGGCCGCACCTCGCCGAGCTCCACGCAGATTTCGGCGTTCATCAGCAGGTTGGCGTGCGTCAGCATCGCGCCCTTCGGCCGGCCCGTCGTGCCGGAGGTGTAGAGCACGACGGCCGTGTCGTCCGGGTTCCGCTGCACGGTGTCGAAAGACGCTTCCGCCACCGGCGCGCCGGCGTCGATGAAGTGCGCGCAGGCCGGCGCATCCTCGAAGGCCGCGCGGCCGACCTCGCCCAGCGGCAGTTCGGCCGAGCCCTCGTGGCAGACCAGCGCCCTCGCCCCGCTGTCGTTCAGCAGGTAGGCCATCTCGTCGCGCTTCAGCAGGATGGAGACCGGTAGCACGGTCGCGCCCGCCTTCAGCACGCCGAAATAGAAGGCCGGGAAGGCCGGCGCGTTCGGGCAGGCGAGCGCCACGATGTCCCCCGGCCCGATCCCCCGCCCGGCGAGGTCCGCCGCCACCGCCTGCGCCCGCGCGTCAAGCTCCCGGTAGCCGATGCGCGCCGGCCCCTGCACGATGGCCGCCTTGTCCGGCCGGTCGCGGGCGCTGGTCTCCAGAATCGTGGCGAGCGACAGCATGCAGGCAGGTCTCCGGCTCGGTAAGGGGGGCGGTCGGGAGATGCTGCAGGATGTCATGGAATGTCATGTTTTGTCATGTGCGCCGCCGGAAATGTCATGAAATGTCATGTTCCGCCGCCGGTGCGGTGCGGGGTCGTTCACGGTCATGCGTGCCTCCTTCGGGGCAAGGGGCGGGACGAGGGGCGTCCCTGTTTTGCGCGCGTTTCGCGTGCGGGCGCGGGCGGGTGTCGGCGCCGGCGCGGTTCGTGCGCCTGATTGCGCGCGCGAGACGCAGGGCGCACCTC
>JAJEAZ010000113.1 GCA_022824105.1 Alphaproteobacteria bacterium | reverse complement strand
GGCGCCGCAGTCTCGTTCCTCGGGGGCATCTCTCGTCTCCTTATGAGGATTGGCAACAACGGCACCGTAGCGCCGGTCACCCGATTCGCCTCATAGGATCTGAGTAGCCCCGGCCGCCAAGGCCGGGGCGTATCGAAGGGCGCGACGACGGGCCTACTCGGGATGAGGGGGTGTTGGGGGTTCACAAGCCGCAACACCCCTCTTCCTCTTCCTGAGTAGGCCCGGCCGCCAGGCCGGGGCGTATCGAAGGGCGAGCCTCTGCCCCGTCGGCGGTTCAAAGTAAGACAGACGCGCTCTAGGGCCGGCCGGTCGAACCGGAAGGGCCGCCCTGCCCCGCGCCGCCGCCCCGGTTCCCGGATTTCGGCGCCGCCGGCAGCCAGTCGTCGACCCGGTCCGCGCTCACCACCGGCACGTCCAGTCCGCGCCGGCCGTCGGACGGCCGGAGTTCGCCGATCGCGAACGGGCGGTAGCGTTTGCCCGGCGTGACGGCGGTTGCAATCAGGCGGATCCATGCCGTCTCCACCGGCCGCGACAGGACGACCATCTGCATGCCGTTGCGCTCGGCCAGATCGACCCGGTCGGTCAGCCCGTCCGAGGTCTGGATCAGGACCTGGCGCAACCGCCCGTTATCGGCCCAGGCCTTCGGCGACCGGCCGTCGCCGTTCCACAAGGCGAGGTAGCGGAGGCGCCGGACCGCGGAAAAGCGGAGCTCGATCAGGGTGCCGAGATTGAGGCCGCGCTGGCCGGGCGACCAGGCGGTCTTCGGGTCGCCGTCGGCGGCATGGCGCGGATGAAAGAAAACGGTCGGCTCGCCCGGTTTCTCGGGGAAAAGGGGCAGCCGCACCGTGGACGCGCAGACCGTCCAGCCGCGTTTCGGCACCTGCTGACAGTTCAGGTTGTCCGGCAGGTCTTCTGCCGGCACCGCGGCAACCGCCGGCGCGGCCAGCGCCGCCAGCGGCAAAACCGACAAGAGAGCGCGCTTCATGACGCAGCGGGCGATAGGCGGATTCGACGGGCGGCGCAAGGCCGGGGCGCGCGCCGGGTCAGCGGGCGCCGCGGGATTTCCGCAGCGGCAGGCCCTTCGGCAGCATCCATTCGGCAAAGACCTCCGGCCCCGGCGTCCAGAGCTGGGGCTCCCAGTCTTCGGTGAGATAGTCCTCGTCCCAGAAATATTCGGCGAGGCCGCCGCAGGGATTGTGGACATACCAGAAATAGCAGGACGAGATGCGGTGCCGGCCCGGCCCGACCGCGGTTTTCCAGCCGCAGAGGGCCAGGTGCTGGCCGCCGGCAAACATTTCGTGGATGTCGCGCACGGCGAAGGCCAGATGGTTGATACCCGGCCGGCCGGTCGGCGATTGCAGCAGGAACAGGTTGTGATGGCTGTGGCGCGCCGCGCAGCGCAGGAACACGCTGCCATTGTCGTAGGCGTCGGACAGGTGGAAACCCAGAACCTCGCGGTAGAAGGCGGAACAGGCGGCGGCGTCCGGCACGTTGAGCACGATATGGCCGATTTTCAATGGTGCGGCCCGCTCGTAGAAGCCGGCGCGGGTGTCGATGCGGTTGATGTCCTGCGGCGCGTTCGCAGGCGACGGAGCGACCTCGGGCATCCGCAATCCGGATACGACGAATTCGAGGGCGAAGCCGGCCGGGTCGACCGCCCCTACGCCCGGCCCTTCGGCAAGGCGACCGGCTTCGGCCAGCCGTTCGCGCACCGCCTCGACATCGGCTTCGGTCTCCATGCCCCAGCGGATCGACCGGACGGACGATCCCGCCTCGACCGGCGGCGGCAGCGACCGGTCGCTCCGGCGCTTGAGGATCACGCGCGCGCCGTTCGCCGCGGCGAAAACCGCGGAAGCCTTGCCGGCCGGCTGCTCCTCCAGGCCGAAATCGGCCCAGAAGCGCCGCGCTTTCGGCATATTGGTCACGCCGTAGGTGACCGCCTCGATTCCGACAAACCTCACGCCGACCTTCCCTTCCAACGGTTTCCCGGGCGGGCGCTCCGCCCTAGAGTAGCGCGCTCCGGCATTCCGAACGACCCGAAAGACCCAAAAAAGACAGGGGGGTTATAGCATGACGGCACGCATCGGCATCATCGGTTACGGCGAGGCCGGCCGCGCCTTCGGCGCCGGGCTGGCCGGGGCCGGCGCGACGGTCGCGACCTGGGACATTCTCGTGCCGACGCCCGGAGGCGCCGCGATCCGGGCCAATGCAGCGGCCGACGGCGTGGCGGTCTGCGCCGCGGCCGGAGACGCCTTCGACGGCGCGGCGATCGTCCTGTCGCTGGTTCCGGCCGATGCAGCGCGCGCCGTAGCGGCGGAGGCGGCGGGCCACCTGCGGGCCGGGCAGCTGTTCATGGACATGAACTCGGTCTCGCCGCGCGAGAAGGAGACCGGAGCGGCGATCGTCGAAGCCTCCGGCGCCCGTTATGTCGAAGCGACGATCATGGCGCCGGTCGTCGAAAACGGCGTGGCGAGCGAAGTCCTGCTGGCCGGGCCGGCGGCCTCGGACGCGCACGAAATCCTCAGCCCTTTCGGGATGGTCATGGCCGTGGTGGGCGACCGTTTCGGCGCGGCGGCCGCGGTCAAGCTGTGCCGCAGCGTCATCGTCAAGGGGATCGAGGCGATCGTGGTCGAGAGCATGCTGGCCGCCCGGCAATACGGGGCGGACGGCGCCGTCCTCGCCTCGCTCCAGAAGAGCGATCCGGAAATCGACTGGGCGGCGAAGGCCGATTATGTGTTCGAGCGGGTTTTGCGCCACGGCCGGCGGCGGGCCGCCGAGATGCGCTTCGCCGGCGAGGCGGTCTCCGACGCGGGTTTTCCGCCGCTTCTCAGCGACGCCATCGCGGCGCTGCAGGATGCGATAGCCGACCATGCGGAGGCCGACCCCGCCCTGTTCGCCCTCGCCGACTACAAGACGGCCGCCGACCGGATCGGTGCGGTGCTGCGGAATTCCGGGGATAACGACGACGCAGTCCGGCTCCGAAAAACCGGGTAAACTCGAGACCGTTCGTCCCTCGATACGGCGCTGACGCGCCTACTCGTGATGAGGGGGTTGTTGGGGGTTCAAATGCCTTAACACACCCCTCACCCTCACCCTGAGTAGCCCCGGCCCCCCGGGGCCGGGGCGTATCGAAGGGGCTGTTCCTGCCTCGATTTGCCCGGCCCGCGCCGTCAGCCGCTGACGCCGTCGGGCAGCATGTCGGTCTCGCCGAGCACTTCCTCCCGCCAGATATCGTTGGTCGAAGCCCAGCGCAGGCGGACCGCGGTCTCGCACACCTCGAGCGCGCGGGCGGCCTCCTCCGGCGTCCGGATGTACTTTGCGCACAGGTCGAGCTGGCGCGTGGAGTGCTCCAGGTCGGCCTCGGCATGCTCGACGAAGAAGGCGATTTCCGGATCGTCTTTCGTCAGGCCGTAATGTTTGGCGAAAGACGGGATGGTGATCTCGTTGTTGAGCGCAACCTGCTGGCCTTCCTGGGTCGAGGCCATGGCGAGCGCGACGCCGAGCGGCTCCTCCCGGTTGACATGGCAGTAATACAGGGTCCGCGCCCACCAGCCGGGGGTGGGTTGGGTATTCTCGATCTCCTCGTCGGACAGGCCGGCGTGGCGGCAGAAGTCGGAGATCATCTCGAAATGGTCGTGCGGGACGTGGCCGGGCTTGGGAATTGCCATCAGCCCCTCTTCCTCGGCCATGTTCTCGGCGATCATGCGCCGGATGTCCGACGGGCCGCGCCAGTAGAGGAAGCCGAAGGACGGCACGACATAGTTCACGAATTTCAGATGCTGGGCCATGTAGACGCCGAGCGCGCGCAGCGGCAGCGAACCGTCGAGCATGGCCTGGAAGAACGGATGCTTCTTGGTATGCCATTCCTCGCGGATGGCGACGACCTTGTCGGCGATGCCCTCGGGGCTGACGACGATGGAACCTTCCGGCATGGGGCGGGATCTCCTCAATACAGTGCGGCGGCAGTAAAGCCGCGTTCGGCGCGCGGTTCAACCGCGGCGTGGCGCCGTCGGGCAGGCCGAAACGCAGGCAGCGCGGGAATTGCCTTTATTCGGCCGCCAGGGGCACCGGGTCGGGGACCGGCTCGCGCATCGTCACCAGTTCCTCGGCGGCGGTCGGATGGATGCCGATGGTGGCGTCGAAATCGCGCTTGGTCGCGCCCATGACGATGGCGACGGCGAAGCCCTGGGTCATCTCGCCGGCGCCCGGGCCGACGACATGGAGGCCGACGACCCGCTGGGTCTCGCGCACGACGACCAGCTTCATCAGCCCCCGCTCGTCGCGGCCGGAGAGCGTGTGCTTCATGGGCCGGAAGTCGGACCGGTAGATGTCCAGAGCGCCGAATTTCGCCCGTGCCTCCGCTTCCGTGTAACCCACCGTGCCGATTTCAGGCTGGCTGAAAACTGCTGAAGGAACAAACGCGTATCCGACGGTCTTCCCGGACGGATTGAACAATGAATCGGCCAGCGCGTGGCCTTCCTGGATCGCCACGGGCGTGAGCTGGATCCGGTCGGTGACGTCGCCGATGGCGTAGATATTGTCGATATTGGTGCGCCAGCCGGCATCGACGGTGACGGCCCCGCCCCGCCCGGTCGCGACGCCGGCCGCGTCCAGCCCCAGGCCGCCGGTGTTCGGCACACGGCCGGTCGCGTACATGACCAGGTCGGTCTCCACCGTGCCGCCGTCCTTCAGGTCGACCGAGAAACCGCCGCCGGACCGCCGCACCACCCGCCGGACATCGGCGTCGAAGCGCAGGTCGACGCCTTTCTTGACCATCTCGCCGGCCAGGAATTCCCGGACATCGTCGTCGAAGCCGCGCAGGAAGGGATTGCCGCGGTAGATCTGCGTCACCTGCGCACCCAGCCCGTTGAAGATGCCGGCGAACTCGACCGCGATATAGCCGCCGCCGACCACGACGATGCGCTCCGGCAGGTCCGGCAGGAAAAAGGCGTCGTCCGAGGTGATGACGTGCTCGCGACCGTCGAAGTCGGGCACGAAAGGCCGGCCGCCGACGGCGATGAGGATCTTGTCGGCCGTGATCCGCCGCCCGCCGACGTCCAGTGTGTGGTTGTCGAGGAAGACGGCGCGGCTGTCGAAGATTTCGGCGCCCGGCCCGGCGATCAGCCGCTCGTAGATGCCGTTCAGCCGGGAAATCTCGCGGTTCTTGTTGGCGATCAGCGCCGGCCAGGCGTGGCGGCGCGGGCCGACCGTCCAGCCGAAGCCTTCGGCATCCTCGAAATCCTCGGCGAAATGGGCGGCGTAGGTGAACAGCTTCTTGGGCACGCAGCCGACATTGACGCAGGTGCCGCCCAGATGGCGTTCTTCGGCGACCCCCACCTTCGCGCCGTGCGCCGCGGCGATCCGGGACGCCCGCGTGCCGCCCGATCCCGCGCCGATGACGAAGAAATCGAAATCGTATCCGCTCATGCCCGCCTGCCTGTCGATGCGCCCGACAGATGGGCCGCCCGCACCGCCAGATCAACCGGGTGCGGCAGGCGGGGCAACCCAAACGCGAGCCGATCTGTCCCAGCGTCGCGAATGGAAGCAGAGTGTCGAGTCCGGACTGTAGGGGAGCGACCTTCCCCTACAAGACCGATAGGAAGATGTTGCCGTCGATTTAGGGTAACGACGAATGGCGTCCGCAGAAGGGCCATTCCAGATCGCCGGGACGGTTGGATATTCTGAAACTCGGGCACTATCTTTGAGTACACCCGCCAGGCTGCATAGCAATAGGCCGCCAGGCTGCAAGACAAACCCGGCAGAACAGCCACGACCGGTCCGATGCATCCGATCCTTTTACTGAACGGGCCCAACCTCAATCTTCTCGGCAGCCGCGAGCCGGACATCTACGGCGCGGCGACCCTGGCGGAAATCGAGGAAGAGTGCCGGGCCTGGGGCGCCGAACTCGGGCTGGACGTCGATTGCCGCCAGAGCAATCACGAAGGCGAGCTGGTCGAACTGATCCACGGCGCCGCCGGCCGTTGCAGCGGCGTCGTCATCAACGCCGGCGCGTTCACCCATACGTCCGTGGCGCTGCTGGACGCGATCCGCGCCGTCGGCCTGCCGACGGTGGAGGTGCATCTGTCGAACGTCCACGCCCGCGAATCCTTCCGCCGCCGCTCCTATATCGCCCAGGCGGCGCTCGGCGCGATTTCCGGCTTCGGTGCGGACAGTTACCGGCTTGCGCTTCAGGCGCTGGCGCTGCACTTATCGGCAACCGGTTCCCCGACGACCGGTTCGCCCACGACCGGTTCTCCGGGGAGCGGATGAGCCGGCCGCCGGCCGCCCCGCCTTTCCGCACGGAGCACCTTCATGTCCAGGACGATCGACGACGACAGCGTGCGCCGCCTCGCGGAACTGCTCGACGAAACCGGGCTGACGGAGATCGAGTATGACGACGGCGACCTCCGGATCCGCGTCGCCCGCCAGCAATCGGGGGCCATCGCCTATGCCGCCCCGCCGCCGTCCGGCACACCGGCCGGGGACGGCGCTCCGCCGCCCCTGCCCGGCGGGCCCGAAGCGCCGGCGCCGGTAGCGGCCGACCATCCCGGCGCCGTTATCTCGCCGATGGTCGGCACCGTCTATCTCTCGCCCGAACCGGGCGCGGCGACCTTCATCGCCGTCGGCGACACGGTGAGCGTCGGCCAAACCCTGATGCTGGTCGAAGCCATGAAGACCTTCAACGAGATCAAGGCGCCCCACGCCGGCACCGTCACGCAGATCGTCGTCGAAAACGGCGTGCCGGTCGAGTTCGGCGACGTCCTGGCGATCGTCGAATAGCCCGGGAGGCCGCACTGACCCGCCACCCGGCCCGATCGGAAACCGCAAGCCCGTGTTCGACAAGGTCCTGATCGCCAATCGCGGCGAAATCGCCCTGCGCATCCATCGCGCCTGCCGCGAGATGGGCATCCACACGGTCGCGGTGCATTCGACGGCCGACGAAAACGCCATGCATGTCCGGCTGGCCGACGAAAGCGTCTGCATCGGCCCGGCGCCGTCGGCCCAATCCTATCTCAACATTCCGAACATCGTCAGCGCCGCGATCATCACCGGCGCGGAGGCGATCCACCCCGGATACGGGTTTCTCTCCGAGAACGCGGATTTCGCGGAAATCGTCGAAGCCCACGGCCTCGCCTTCATCGGGCCGTCGCCGCAGCACATCCAGACCATGGGCGACAAGGTCGCCGCGAAGCAGACGATGATCGAAGCCGGCGTGCCGGTCGTCCCCGGCAGCGACGGCGCCGTCGGCGACCTCGACGAGGCGCAGCAGAACGCCGGGAAGATCGGCTATCCCGTGCTCATCAAGGCGTCCGGCGGCGGCGGGGGCAAGGGCATGAAGGTCGCCGAAACGCCCGACATGCTGGCGGAACAGATCAACCTCGCCCGGCGCGAAGCCAAGGCGAATTTCGGCGACGACAGCATCTATCTCGAAAAATACCTCGCCAACCCGCGCCATATCGAATTGCAGATTATCGCCGACGAGCAGGGCCATGTCGTCCATCTCGGCGAGCGCGACTGTTCGCTCCAGCGCAAGCATCAGAAAGTGCTGGAGGAGGCGCCCTCCCCGGCGCTCAACGCCGGGGAACGCGAGCGGCTCGGCGACATCGGCTGCAATGCCATCCGCCGGCTCGGCTACCGCAACGCCGGGACGCTCGAATTTCTTTACGAGAACGGCGAGTTCTATTTCATCGAGATGAACACGCGCCTCCAGGTCGAACACCCCGTCTCGGAAGCGATCAGCGGCATCGACATCGTGCGCGAGCAGATCCGCATCGCGGCCGGCGCGCCGCTTTCCTTCAACCAAGAGGATATCGACTTCCACGGCCATGCCATCGAATGCCGGATCAACGCCGAGGACCCCGAGACCTTCGCGCCCTGGCCGGGCCGGATCGTCGAATACCATCCGCCGGGCGGCCTGGGCGTGCGCGTCGATTCCGGCCTTTATGCCGGCTATTCCGTGCCGCCCCATTACGACAGCATGATCGCCAAGCTGATCGTCCACGGCGCGACGCGCAACGAATGCCTGATGCGGCTGCGCCGGGCCCTGGAGGAATTCGTCATCACCGGCGTGCGCACGACCATCCCGCTGCACCAGCGGCTGACGTCGCAGAGCGACTTCATCAACGGCCGCTACGACATCCGCTGGCTCGAGGACTATGTCGCGGAACAGGCCGCGGGCTGAACTCATCCCGACAGGTTACCGGCGATGGAATACCGCCTGACGCCCGAGCTGTTGTTGCGCGCCTATACCAGCGGTCTGTTCCCCATGGGCGAGGCGCGCGGCGACTCCGATATCGTCTGGGTCGATCCCGAATGGCGCGGCGTCATTCCGCTCGACGGTTTCCGGATTTCGCGGCGGCTGCGCCGGAAAGTCCGCAACGCCGGCTTCGACGTGCGGACCGATACCGCCTTCGAACGGGTGATGCAGGCCTGCGCCGCGCCGCGCCGCGGCCGGCGCGAGACCTGGATCAACCGCGACATCCTGCGCGCCTATGCCGAGCTGCACCGGGCCGGCCACGCCCATTCGGTCGAATGCTGGCGGGGCGATTCGCTGGCCGGCGGCCTGTACGGTGTGGCGATCGCCGGGGCGTTCTTCGGCGAGAGCATGTTCACCGCCGAGACCGACGCCAGCAAGGTTGCGCTGGTCCATCTGGTCGCGCGCCTCGACCATGCCGGCTACCGGCTGCTGGATACCCAGTTCCTGACCGACCATCTGGCGCAGTTCGGCGCGGTTGAAATAGCGCGCCGGGAATACCGCCTTCTGCTGCAACGCGCGCTGTCGGTCGAGGCCGAGTTTCCGCCGGCGCTGCCGGAAAGCGAATTCGAACGCTATGTGCAATCCTTCACCCAGACATCGTAGATCGGGTGATCCATCGCGGAGAGCGCCGGCCTGGATTTGAACATCCAGCCGCTGAACACCATCACCCACTTCCCGGTTTCCGCGTCGATATCGTAAATTTGCAGAAAGGCGGCCCGCTCCGGCGGCTGGTCCGGCGGCGTCCGCTGGCACCGGCGGATAACGATGTCCAGCGTCCGGAACCGGACGGTCTCGCCGACCTTGCCGCCGAAGGTGAGGATGCGCGCGGTTTCCTTGTCGAGGCCCTGCAAAACGACATTCTGGAGATCGGGATCGAACGGCGCCTCCGGAGCGCCGCCTTCCGTCTGCTTCGGCTGGGCGGTCGCGGGGTCCTGCCGGGTCTGCTGGGCGCCGGCAGGATCGGACCCCAGGGCGAGTGCCAGGGCGAGTGCCAGGGCGAGTACCAGCGCGAGCGCCAGCGAAACCGCCAGAATCGGGCGGAGAGCACCTGCCCCCAAGAGTTGCAAAACATTCATTTCGAACAGGCGGCCGGCAGCCTCGGTTTCACGATCTGTCCGCAATTACAGCGGCTTGTCGGCGGCGAAGCGCAACCGGACATAGTCCGCGGTCCAGACGCCGTCCGCGTCGCGCAGCGCCGGCGCCACCTCGCGCGCCACTTCGGCCTTGACCGCCTCGGCCTCGGCCGGCTCCAGCGCCGCCAGCCAGCTTTCCGCGAAGGTGTCGAGCCAGCCGCCCAGTTCGCCGGGCAACCGGGTCATCCGGTCGATCAGCCGGATATCGCGCACATCGAAGCCGGCATTTTCGAGCCGTACCCGGTATTCGTCGGGCTCCGGGAAATACCACGGATTATACCGGTCGGGGTCCAGGCTGCGCCGGCGGAAGGCGGCCTCGACCGCCCGGCGGATGCGCCCGACATTGTCGCCGCCGCCCATTTCGGCGACGAACCGGCCGCCGGGCTTCAGCGCCTGCCAGACGCCCCGGATCACGGCGTCCGGATCCTCGTCCATCCAGTGCAGCGCCGCGTTGGAAAACACCGCATCGAAGGCGTCCGCCGGCAGGTCGAGATGCTGCCCGTCCATGACCCGGGCATCGAGGCCGAGCGCCCGGGCGGCCTCGATCTGCGGCGCGCTGGCGTCGACGCCGGTCACGTCGCAGCCCATGTCCCGGAGCTTGAGCGTGAGCGCGCCGTCGCCGCAGCCCAGGTCGAGGATCTTCTCGCCCTTCCGCGGCGCCAGCAGTTCGACGACGGGCATGCCGAGATCGGCCACGAAGCGGGCCTGCCGGGCGTAGCGGTCGGGGTCCCAGCCCTGTTCGCCGGGCCGCGAGCCGGAGTCCATCGCGCGGTGCGCCTCGGTCATTGTGCGTCCTTCTTTTCGGTCCCGCTGCCGGCGTCCGCGCCGCGCGGCGGTTCGGCAAGCAGGAATATCGCGCGCGCCAGCAATTCTTCCAGCGCCAGCGCGTCGCGCGTTTTGCCGATCGTGTCGCCCGCCGCCAGGCGCCGCTTCGACGTGCCGGGGACGAGCCGCAGATATTTGCCGCCGAGCAGCCCGTCGCTGGTCACCGACGCCTCGGTATCGACCGGCAGGGAAAGGCCGGCGCGCACCGTGAAATCGATTTCGGCGCGATAGCTTTCCGGGTCGATGCGCTGGCCGGTCACCGAGCCGACCCTGACCCCGCCGATCCGCACGTCGCTGCCCGGCGCGAGCCCGCCGACCGAGGCGAAGCCGGCCTTGAGCGTATAGCCTTCGACCGGGCGCAGATCGGCGGTGTTCCAGGCAAAGACCAGGAACAGGGCGGCGACGGCGAGAACCACCGCGCCCATCGCCGTTTCGATCAGCCTCTGTCCCACGGCAGCGCCTCCCCTATCTGCCGGCGCCGGTCCGGCGTGCAGCGGCGGCGGCCTCGACGATCCGCTCGAGCAGGCTCTCGACGATCACGGCGTCCTGCACCAGTTCGAACTCGCTGCCCCGCGCCATCATGTCCTCGCCGGAGCCCGGCTCGATCTTGACGGATTTGCCGCCGAGCACGCCGTCGCTGACGATCATGGCCGCGCTCTCCTCCGGCACGCCCACGCTATCGTCGATCCTGAGCGCGACGCGCGCCTTGAAGCGCTGCGGGTCCAGGCTCATGCGCTCGACCGACCCGACCTTGACGCCGGCGAGATAGACCGGCGCGCCGACCGCCAGCCCGTCGGCCTGGTCGTAGGTCGCATGGAGCAGGTAGCCGCGGCCTTCCCCCTCGCCGGCCGCAAGCCCGAAAACCATGCCGATCAGGATCAGCCCGATGGCGAGCGCGCCGGTCAGCGCAAGAACGGTGCGGTTTTCCCTCATGGGCGCGGCCTGTGTCGAACCGGGCGGTCTCTGTGTAAGGCTCTATGTAAGTGGAATTGCGGCGATTGCACGGCGCGCTTGCGGTGCGACCGCTACGCGACCGTCTCCGCGCCCGGCCCTACGACGGCCGCCACGGTTCGTAGTCCCCGGTCGCGGCGTCGCGCCGGCCGCCCTCGTATTCGCTGCCCGGCGGGTGCCAGGCCTCGGGCGTGCCGGTCAGGTTGGGCCGGTGTTCGGCCTGCCAGGGCTTGCGCTCGACCGGCGCCTCGTCCGGCGTCTCGTCGACGGTGTAGTGCAACCAGCCGTGCCATTCCGGCGGCACGCGCGAGGCTTCGCGCTCGCCCTTGTAGATCACCCAGCGCTTGCGCCGGCGGCCCTCCGGCGGGTGCCGTTCCACATAGTAGCGGTTGCCCTGATCGTCCTCGCCGACCTGCCGGCCGTTCAGGGCGGTATAGATGCGGGTGCCGATATGCGTGCCCAAGGCGGGATAGCGCTCCTGTCGCGGCAAAGGCGGTGATGCGTGCGACGGTCTATATGCCAACGCGCCGGCCCGCCGTCCAGCGGCGCGGCGGTTCAGGCGGCGTCCGCCGGGCGCACCATCCCGCGGGAGACGCGCTAAAGCAGCTTGACCAGGGCGACAATCAGCCCGCCCTGGGCGATCATCGCGCCGAACATCCATTTCAGCAGACGCGCTTCGAGCCGCGCGATGTCGGCCGCGGTCTCCTGCCGCTGGGTTTCGATATCGGTCTTGGTCTCCTGCCGCAGGGCCTCGATATCGGCCGCGGTCTCCTGCCGCTGGGTTTCGACCGCGGCTTCGAGCCGCGCGATATCGGTCTTCGTCGCGAGATTGGCGTTGAGCAGAGCGACATGCTCTTCGGCCAGGGTCTCGGCCTGCTTCTCGGTAAAGCCGCTCTCCGTCAGGCGCTTGACGAAGCGGTGGGTGTCGAAGGCGATGGCTTCGGTCATGGCCGGATCATAGGAAGCGCGCCGGTGCGGAGCAAGGGCCGGGTCCGACGCCCAAGGCGCGGGCGCGGGCTCCGGCGCTACAGGCAAAGCGATTCAGGCGGCATCCGCCGGGCGCACTTGGACGGCGATCCCGGCGCCGTGATCCCGTTCGACCCGCGCGATATCGCACTGGCTCTGCAGACCCGACCAGAACGAGGCGTCGTTGCCGAAATAGAGGCCGAGTCGAACCGCCGTGTCGGCGGCGATCGAACGGCGGCCGCTCAGAATGTCCGTCACGCGGCCCGGCGAAACACCGAGCGCGCAGGCCAACCGGTTTGCGCTCAACCCCTTGGCTTTGAGTTCGCGCCTCAGCAGTTTGCCGGGATGGGAAAGCGGGAGTATTGCGTTCATCACCTGTGGCAATCGACGATCTCGATCCGGCGGGCGCCCGCCGGATCGAATTCGATTGCCGATATTGTCTTGGATTATGGGCGATTTTTACCATTATTCTTGAATTTCAATTCATGGATATCCGAGCCGCGGCGAGCAGCAGATCACTTCCGTTTTTTGGTTCTTTTCTTCAAAAAGTTCTCTACTCGGCTGTGAATTTCTGAAGCGATCGATCTATTGCACAAATATAACCGCGCAGAATCCGTGCTTCCTGTACTGTCATTTCTAAGTGTATCCGTAATTCCTGCTCGCTTGCCGGTTAGTGTCTTAGTTGCGAAACGTTCCTGTTCTTTTTGGTAAACTGCTCCCTTGTTTCCAGAAAAATAGACATACCAACTTTCAAAAATACCGCCGCCAAAATGTTTTATGAGGCGCTGTGACTTGGCTGTTCCAAAAATTACATGATTGACTTTATCGATATTAATTCCTCCCGAATGCTGACCGGTATACATTGTAATATACCTTATACCGCCGACGCGACCGGGGAATCGTGAGGAAAAGGATCTTGAGAATTTAAGGGTGCCGCCTGAAACCGTTACCTTTTGATATTTCGTCTGGTACAATTTACGGTCGACAACTGTAGCATATTTGAACGTCCCACAATCGATGAGGCTTTTTCTTATGAAGCCAGCCAGTTTCGCCAGCTCTTTCTTCCGGGCGTTGCGCTCCCGTTCGATTTTCCGCCGTTCGACTTCGGCGCGGTGTGCCTCGGCCCGTCTCTTTTTGTCGCCCGCCGCGGCCAGTATCTTTACTCCCGCCGGCGTCAGCCAGCCGTTCGCCGTTCGATCCTTTTGTTTCTGCCACGCCCGGATCGCCGCGCGGGTCGCCGGTCCGAACACGCCGTCCGCCGGACCGGGTTTGAAGCCTGCCGACGCCAGACCCGTCTGAATCAGGCGGCGTTCCCGCGCCGTCAGCGCCAGCACGGCTTCCATCGCCTCCGGCGACGACGACGCTTCGGCCCATGTCTTCCCGGCCAGCAGAGCGAGGAGGGCAAGATCGGCGCCCTTCTTCCGCGCGGTCGCCGCGTTGCCGTATCTGAGCCGGGCGATCCCGACCGCCGTCCGGCCCTTCGACCCCCGGATCGAAATATCGGCGCCGCCCTTCATAAGCAGGGAAACGATTTCCGTATGCCCGTGCGCCGCCGCCATGAACAGGGCGGTCGCGCCGTCCGCGGCGCGCACGTCCGGGTCCGCCTTCGCCGCCAGCAGCGGCGCGACCATCAGGCTCTGGCCCTTGTTCGCCGCGTGCATCAGCGCCGTCCAGCCGCGCCGGTCGCGGGCGTTGGCATCCGCGCCGGACTTGAGCGCCGCCTTCAGCCCGTCGATATCGCCGGCCTGCGCGGCCCGGTGCAGCCGATCGCCGGCGGAGCGCGCCACGGCTGCCATGTCTTTCGCCGCCCGGCGCAGGGCGCGCAGGCCCGCCGGGGTCAGCACGTCGCCCGGTCTCATGCCGGCCTTGCCGAGAAACGCCCGGTAAGCCTTCGCAGACTCCGGCCGCCAGACGCCGTCCGCCGGGCCCGGCTTGTAGCCAAGTTGCGCCAGCAATCCTTGGGCCTCGCGCAGCGCACGCTTCGGCGGCGGGGCGGCCGGAGCCGGCGCCTTCGGCTTCTGCGCCTTGCGGGCCGGGGCTGTGGGCTCCGGTTGCAGCTTCGGTTTCGGCGGCGGCGCAGCGATCCGCCAGGCCCTTGCCAGCTTGCGCGCCTCGGCCTGTTCCTCCACGGTCATTTTCGCCGCGAGCGCGTCGCGTTCCGCCGCCGCCTCGGCGCTGCCCCGGCCGGCGGCGAGGTTGAGCCACTTGTGCGCCTCGACATAATCCTGCGGCACGCCCAGCCCCTTCGCGAAGGCCCGTCCCAGCGCCAGCATCGCCCGGACATCCTTCGCCCGCGCCGCCGCCCGCCATTGCGCCACGGCCTCAGTGTGCCGCCCGGCATCCCACGCAGCCCGGCCCGCCTCGTAGTCCGCCTGCGCGCCGCCCGCATACAGACAAGCTGCCGTAAACAAACACAACGCCAAACGACGAGAGCGGACCTGCATTGCCTGACCTTTCACCGACAGAATTCCCGTTGACCGACCGGGGCGACATTGCCCCACGGTCTTCGTTCAAGCCTCAATATTTTTGCGCCAGCAAGGCTGCGATCGAACGCCGATAGGCCGAGCGCGCCCAGGCCTCGCATTGGCGACGCATTATCGGGCCGCTATTGCGCGCCTGATTGGCGCACCTGATCCTGGCGTTTTGAGCGCAGGAGGCACCCCGGCAGGTGACGTGCATGGATCTGCAAGCGGCCAATTCACGGTTCATATAGTTCTGCGCCCGGGAATTGCAGTTCGATATCTCTCTGTTCAGCCGCCGCTGAAGCCCGGCCATTTTCAGATTGCGGTCCAGAAGCGCCTTCGACCGGCGTTGCCCTTCCGCGCGCGACCGCCGCGCCCTCTCAGCCTCCATATCCCGATTCAAACGCGCGGCGGCGCGTTCCGCTTTCCGGTCCAGCGCCTCCCGGCGCCGCTGCCGTTCCGCCGCGCTTCGCGCGGCGCGTTTCCGCGACTGTTCCCTGGCGATTCTGGCGCGGAGCTGCGCCGCCTCCCGTTCGATCGCACGCTGCGCCGCCATGCGCCGTTCGGCTTCGCGCCTCTCCAGTCGGCCGATTGCAGCGACATATCCGTCGTCCGGCGCCGCCGGGCCCGCCTTGCGGCGACCTTCGAGCTTCTCCAGTGCCGCGACATAGGCCGGATCGCCCGTAACGCTGCCCTCGCCGGCGGGCGCCGGGCCGGAACCGTCCGTCGCGGCACCCGGGTCCCTGCCTTCGCCTTCAACGCTGCCGGTCGAGTCATTCCACTGCTTGGATTCTGCCGCCTCGCCGCCGGTGTTGTCTGTATTGTCCGGCTCGCCCTTGTCCAGGGACGCATATGCAACGGGCACTCTTTTGCCGACCTCTTCGCCGTTCTCGAACCGGGCCCTGAAATAGTTGCCGTCGGGGTCGCGGAACGTTGCTTCGCCGTGCGCGAGGCCATTGCGGAACCTGCCCTGGAACCAGTAGCCACCCGGCGCGGTGACGGTCCCGTAGCCGTGGCGCTTTCCGTTCTCTGCCGAACCCGTATAGGTCGAGCCGTCCGGCCCGGTCGCCTTGCCCTCGCCATCGGCCTTGCCGTCGCCGGTGCACGGCCCCGACCAGTCGTAGAACTTCCCGGCCACTTCCAGCTTGCACAGCGCCGCGGCGGGTCCGGCATGGGCCGGCGCCTCCTTAAGCGCACTGTCGGGAACCGCACTGTCGGGCGCCGGCGGTTCAGGGCTGCGGGCTGCGGGCCGCGGTCGACGCCGGCGGCGCCTTGGCATCCTCGTCTTCGGCGGGCTCGCCCCGGTCCCGGCTCTCGCCGTCGACCGCGTCATACTCTCTGAATCCATACGTCTTGCGCGCGTCGGCAGACGCAGGAGGCGGCCCGGCTTCGACATCTTCGGCGGACTTGCCCCGATTTCCGCCAGCAACAGCGCTGCCGTCCAATCTGCCCTGGGAGTCCTGACCGGTCGCTGGCCCTTTCGATTCGCTGCCGACCCGGCGCTGGCCGCCGAACTGCCGGGCGTCTCCGGGCCCCTCGTCTTCCAGTCTGAACCGTACCCAGTCGCTCTGTCCGTCCTCGACGGCGCCCCTGTACGTCTTGCCGTTGTAGGTCAATTCGCCCTTGCCGTAGGGCATGCCGTCCCGGCACTGCCCATGCCACACGCCGACCGAGCCGTTCTCGAGTTTCAGTTCGCATGAATCGGCGTGCGCGCCGTTGTCGAAAAGCAGGACGGCAAGAATCGCGCAGGGAACGACGGCCCATTTCATCGCAGCAATCCTTTCGGCGTACCGGAGGCGAAAAAAGCTTAACAGAGCCGCCGGGGCAATTCCATCGGCCAAGGAAAAATCTTGCCCGCACCCCGCCGCCTTGGGATAGGAGGCGGCCCATGACACCGCCCGCCGACCCGACCTCCGCCCCCCCGCCCGACTCCCCGCCGCATCGCTCGCCGGTCGCGCGCCTGATGGGCGACCGGGCGGCGGTCGGCTTTCTGCTGATCCTGGTCGCGACGGTCTTTTTCAGCGCCAACAACAATCTGGCCAAGGAGAGCTACCGGCACGGCGTCTCCGTCGATACGGTGCTGGTCGGCCGCTCCTGGATTCTCGTGCCGCTGCTCTGCCTCTGGTTCGCCGCCCGGCGGACGTGGCCGGCGGTTCCCCGCGGCATGGCGGGCTGGCTCGCGTTCGGCGCGGTCCTGTTTTCGGTGAACGGCTGGTCGCTGCTGTCGGCCTTCGACCGGATGTCGGTCAGCCTGTCGATCCTCGTCTTCTACCTGTTCCCCTTCATCGTCGGCCTGCTGGCCGCCGCCCTGCGGATCGAGCCGCTGCGCCCGGTCATGGCGGTCGGCCTCGTCGTCGCCTTCGCGGGCCTCTACCTCGCCCTCGATACCGGGGGCGAGCTGCATCCGATGGGCGTTACGCTCGCCCTGGTGTCGGCGCTGGCGATCTCCGGCAACATCCTGGTCAGCGCCAAACTGATGCGCCACGGCATGTCGCCCGTCGCCGTCGCCTTCTGGATGGTGCTCGGCTCGGCCGTCTTCTACAGCGGCAGCCTCGTCGCCTCCGGCGGGTTCCGGTGGCCGGACGCCGCAGCCGGCTGGGCGGCGCTCGCCGGGACGATCGTTTTCATCTGCGCCGCCTTCGTCATGTTCTACGCCGCGCTCAACTTCCTGCGCGAAGCGCGCACGGCGCTGGTGATGAACCTGGAGCCGATCTTCACCATCGTCATGGCGGTGGCCCTGTTCGGCGAGGCTTTCGGGACGACCCAGTGGCTCGGCGCGGCGCTGGTCGTCCTGGCGATCTTCGGCGTCGCCCTGGCCGGCCGGAAGGCGTAGGCGGCGGCGCTGGAACGATCCGTTGCGGCGCCGCCAGGCGCCGGTTCCCGGCCGGTTCCGGCGATTTTATCCGGTTATGGCGTCTCCGAGCGGCATGCGCTATATCTTGAAATTCCTTCCAGATTCTGTGGCAGTATAAATTCCAAATACAACATTTAGTTGACAGACCGGCACCCTTCGCAATATCTTGGGTCAAGTGGACGGTGATCCACAAGATACGGGATAGGGGAGTCGGCGCCGGCCGGGCGCCCGACGGATAGGGGAGACACGCCGATGAAGATCCGGCGCCATTTTACGGTCGAGGGCCGGGATGCCTATGACGGCATCGCCTTCCGGAACGCGACGAGCGAGATCCGCAATCCGGACGGTTCCGTCGTGTTCAGCAACGACCGGGTGGAAGCGCCGGAGGACTGGTCCCAGGTCGCCATCGACATCCTCGCCCAGAAATATTTCCGCAAGGCCGGCGTCGCCGACGCCGCGGACCTGAAGCCGGTCGCCGAACGGGGCGTGCCCGCCTGGCTGCGGCGCCACAAGCCGAAGGACGGCGCCAGGACCGGCGGCGAAACCGGCGCGAAGCAGGTGTTCGACCGTCTCGCCGGCACCTGGACCTACTGGGGCTGGAAGGGCGGCTATTTCGACGGCGAGGCCGACGCCCGCGCCTATTTCGACGAGATGCGCGTCATGCTGGCGCGCCAGATGGCGGCGCCGAATTCGCCGCAATGGTTCAACACCGGCCTGCACTGGGCCTATGGCATCGACGGTCCCGGCCAGGGCCACCACTATGTCGACCACAAGACCGAAGCGCTGACCGAGGCGGCGTCGGCCTACGAGCGGCCGCAGCCCCATGCCTGCTTCATCCAGTCGATCGCCGACGACCTGGTCAACGACGGCGGCATCATGGACCTGTGGGTGCGCGAGGCGCGGCTGTTCAAATACGGCTCGGGCACCGGCACCAATTTTTCGAACCTGCGCGGCGCGGACGAGCCCCTGTCGGGCGGCGGCAAGTCCAGCGGCCTGATGAGCTTCCTCAAGATCGGCGACCGGGCGGCCGGCGCGATCAAGTCCGGCGGCACCACCCGGCGCGCCGCCAAGATGGTCATCGTCGACGTCGACCATCCGGACATCCTGGACTTCGTCTCCTGGAAGGTGAAGGAGGAGCAGAAGGTCGCCGCGCTGGTCGCCGGCTCGAAGCTCGCGCGCAAGCATCTCAACGACATCATGCGGGCCTGCCGCGAGTTCGACGGCGCCGAGCCCTTCAACCCGCGCGCCAACCCGAGCCTGAAGAAGGCGATCCGCGCCGCGCGCAAGGCGATGCTGCCGCAGAACTACATCCAGCGGGTCATCCAGTTCGCCGAGCAGGGCTTCGAGGAGATCGAGTTCGCGACCTACGACACCGACTGGGATTCCGAGGCCTACCTGACCGTCTCGGGCCAGAATTCCAACAATTCGGTGCGCGTCACCAACGAATTCCTGAACGCCGCGATGGCGAACGGCGAATGGACGCTCTACAAGCGCACGACCGGGGAAGAGCACGGCACGGTGAATGCCGGCGAATTGTGGCGGCAGATCGCCGAGGCCGCCTGGCAGTCGGCCGATCCGGGCGTCCAGTTCGATTCGACGATCAACGAATGGCACACCTGCCCGGCCGGCGGGCGCATCAACGCGTCCAACCCGTGCTCGGAGTACATGTTCCTCGACGACACGGCGTGCAACCTGGCGTCGCTCAACCTGCTCGCCTTCCGGCGGCCCGACGGTTCGTTCGACGTGCCGGGCTTCGAACATGCCGTGCGGCTGTGGACGCTGACGCTGGAAATCTCGGTGCTGATGGCGCAGTTCCCGTCGCGCCGGATCGCCGAGCTGTCCTACCGCTACCGCACGCTGGGTCTCGGCTTCGCCAATGTCGGCGGTTACCTGATGGCCTCGGGCCTGCCCTACGACAGCGACGCCGGCCGGGCCTTCTGCGGCGCGGTGAGCGCGCTGATGACCGGCGCGGCCTACGAGACTTCGGCCGACATGGCCGCCGAACTCGGCCCCTTCCCGGGCTATGCCGACAACACCGGCGCCATGCTGCGGGTGATGCGCAACCATCGCCGCGCGGCTTGGGGCGTGTCGGGGGGCGAGACGGACGGCTATGAGGAGCTCTCCGTCCTGCCCGTCCCCCTCGACCGGGCGGCCTGCCCGGACCGGGCGCTGCTCGACGCCGCCCGCGCGGCGTGGGACCGGGCGTACGAGAAGGGCGCGACCGCCGGCTACCGCAACGCCCAGGCGACGGTGATCGCGCCGACCGGCACCATCGGGCTGGTCATGGACTGCGACACCACCGGGATCGAGCCGGATTTCGCCCTCGTCAAGTTCAAGAAGCTGGCTGGCGGCGGCTATTTCAAGATCATCAACCGGCTCGCCCCGCTCGCCCTCGAGACGCTGGGCTACAGCGAGGCGCAGATCGAGGAGATGATCCGCTACGCCGTCGGCCACGGCACCCTGAAGGGGTCGCCGGCGATCGGCCACGACGCGCTGCGCGAGGCCGGCTTTACCGACGACATGATCGAGCGCGCCGAACGGGCGCTCGGCCAGGCCTTCGACATCAAGTTCGTCTTCAACAAATGGACGCTCGGCGAGGGTTTCTGCGTCAGGCATCTCGGCCTCGACGCCGACGCGCTGAACGATCCGGAATTCGACATGCTCGCCGCCCTGGGCTTCCAGCGCAGCGAGATCGAGGCGGCGAACGCCTGGGTCTGCGGGGCGATGACCCTGGAAGGCGCGCCGCACCTGAAAGACGCGCACCTGCCGGTGTTCGACTGCGCCTCGCCGTGCGGGCGGACCGGCAAACGCTTCCTGAGCTGGGAGAGCCATATCCGCATGATGGCGGCGGCCCAGCCCTTCGTCTCCGGCGCGATCTCCAAGACGATCAACATGCCGAACGCGGCGACGGTCGAGGACTGCCGCAAGGCCTACGAACTGTCGTGGCAGCTGGGCGTGAAGGCCAACGCGCTCTACCGCGACGGCTCCAAGCTCAGCCAGCCGCTTTCGGCCACCGTGTTCGACGATCTCGGCGACGAGGACGCCGCCGAAGATGCGAAGGAGGCCGTCGTCCGGGCCCCGGCGGCGGAACAGGCCGCCCAGGTCGCCGCCCACGCCGCGATGAAGGTCGCCGACAAGATGGCGCAGCGCGCCCGGCGCGAGCGCCTGCCCGACCGGCGCCGCGGCTATACCCAGAAGGCCATCGTCGGCGGCCACAAGGTCTATCTGCGCACCGGCGAATACGACGACGGCACGCTGGGCGAAATCTTCATCGACATGCACAAGGAGGGCAGCGCCTTCCGCAGCATCATGGACAGCTTCGCCATCGCCGTCTCGATGGGCCTGCAATACGGCGTGCCGCTGGAAGAGTTCGTCGACTCCTTCACCTTCACCCGCTTCGAGCCCCAGGGCATGGTCGAGGGCAACGACGCGATCAAGATGGCGACCTCGGTGGTCGACTACATCTTCCGCGAACTGGCGGTGTCCTATCTCGGCCGGGACGACCTGGCCCACGCGACGGGCACCGACCTGCTGCCCGACATCATCGGCAGCGGCGTCGAGGAGACCGCCCTGCCCGGCGACGAGGCCGCCCAGGCCGCGGCCGCCCGGATGCTCGACGGGGTCCAGAAGGTCGCCAGCAACGGCTTCGTGCGCAACAAGTTCGCCGTCCTGGAGGGCGGCCTGTCGGTCGCCGCGAACGGCGCCGGCAACGGCGCCAACGGCACGAACGGCGCCGGCAATGGGATCGGCAACGGAACCGGCAACGGTTCGGGTCAACAGTCTTCGGCCGGCAAGCCTGCCGGCGTTTCCGCCGCATCCTCCGGCGGCGGGAACGGCGGCTTGCAGGCTGCGGAACTCGGGAGCGGGTCAGCGGCTCTCGAGGTTTCTCCCGCGGTCGCCGAGGCGGTCGACCTCAAGCTCGACCAGATCCGCGAGGCGCGGATGAAGGGCTATGAGGGCGACTCCTGCGGCGAATGCGGGAACTTCACCCTGGTGCGCAACGGCACCTGTCTCAAGTGCGACACCTGCGGTGCCACCAGCGGGTGCAGCTGACCGGGCATGTTTGCCTGACCGTTACTCCTCCCTGAACTTGCGGGGCGCGCCCGAAAGGGCCGCCCCGATTTTCTGTCTGCATTGAGGAAAGCAATCCCGGAATGGGCCGCGCTTGGCAGCCGCCCGTCGTGCCCGGCCCCCAACATCGTCATTCCGACCGGAGCCGCCCGCTTCCCCCACCGGCACCGTAGCACCGGGGGCTGTTCGGTGAGATACAAGGAATCTCGTCGCCGCCGGATGGCGCTTGTTCCGTATGCCGAGCCGAGATCCCTCGCTTGCACTCGGTCGGGATGACGGGAGAAATCGCCGACGATCCCCGATGGAATGTCCGGAAGCGGCGATTACATTCTCACGGACCATGGGCGGACGATGGAGTCCGGTCGCCCGCCACGGCGTCAGGCCGTCGGTAGGCCGCAACGGGAACACAGGAGCGGAACACGCATGAAGACACTGACCGCTGCGCTGATCGTTTTCCTTCTGTCCCTCGCCCCGGCGCCGGGCGCCGATGCGGCGAGCGGGAAACTCCGCATCGGCGTCGATCCCGGCTATCCGCCCTTCAGCGAAGTCGACGATACGGGCCGGCTCAAGGGTTTCGACATCGATATCGCCCGGGCGCTGTGCCGGCGGCTGGAAACCGCGTGCGCGTTCGTCCGCGAGGACTGGGAAAAGCTGATTCCCGCCCTGCGGGCCGGGAAGTTCGACGCCATCGTCTCCAGCATGTCGATCACCGAGAAGCGCCGCCGGCTGGTCGCGTTTACGGACCGCTACTACAGCGACGTGGTTCGCTTCGTCGCGCGCAAGGGCGGCGGGTTCGACCCCGCCGCACCGGCCGGGCGGACCATCGGCGCGGCGCGCGCGACGATCGCCTCGGACTGGCTGGAAGCCAACCTGTCGCGGGTCGCCACGATAAAGCTGTTCGGCGAACAGGACGCGCTGATGCGCGCGCTCGTCGAGGGCCGCTTGGACGCGGTGTTCGGCGACGGTCTCGGCCATTGGCAATGGCTCCGCAGTCCGGCGGGCGCGGGCTTCGCGTTCGCGGGGGACGGATACCGCCTGGACCAGGGCATCGGCATCGCCGTGCGCCAGGCGGACGAAGCGCTGCGCCGCCGCCTGAACCGCGCGATCCGGGCGATCCGCGCCGACGGCACCTACCAAAAAATCAACGCCCGGTATTTCCCGTTCGACATTTACTAGGGCGCCCTGCGCCGGCCGGAAGGACGGGAAAGGGCGAGGAAACGGGCGCCATGACAAAACATGATTTTTCAATGCCGGGACCCGGGCAGGCGCTCAGGGCGGCGAGAGACCATTTCGAAGCGCGGAGACAATATCGGGGCGTCGCGGGCAGCAGTTCAGTGCAGGGGTATCCCGCCGAGAGCGGAATGTGCCAGGTCCACTGCCCGCGCCGTCAGCGCGCCATCGCGCACTTGCCTGGCGAACGCGCGAACGCTGCCGGGATCGCCGACCGATTGCGTCATGCGGCGTGCGCGGCGCGCAGTTCGTCGCGGCGCGTTGCCGTCGCGGCGGCATCGATGGTCAGCGTCTCGTCGTCGATCTCGCCGGTGAAGACGACGCCGTAGACGTCTTTGGCCTTCTGCCGCGTCTCCCAGCCCTCGAGGACGTCGACCAGCACGCGCTCGGGCTCGCGGTCGAGCGGATCGCCATAGCCGCCGCCGGCGCTGTCGCGTCCTCGAATGCGCTGGCCGACATCGATGGTGACATGCGCGACGTTGGGCAGGCGCTCGGGCTGGGCGTCGTCCTGGATCAGCCAGGTCTCTCCCGCCGTGCCAGGAAGGCCGCCGATGACGCCGCGCGGCTGGTGGTGCTGGCCGTCGCACGAGATCACCGCCGTCATCGGCGCGCCGGTCGGGCCGTACTCGATCTGCTGCGCCGGCGCGCCGCGCCGCCGGCCGGCGCCGGCGCTGTCGGTTACCAGGCTGAGCGACTCGACGCGGATCGGGTGCTTCAGCTCGTCGACCTCCACCGAATCCCGGTACATCAGCCCGGCGATCACCGGAAGGGCGTAGTTGACCCAGCCGTCGGCCTCGGCGCTCGCGGGACCGCCATTGGTCGACAGCATCAGGCGGTTCACATAGGGCTGGCCGCCGCGACCCAAATCGCGGCCGGAGATGACGGCCATGCCGGCGCCGAGCCCGGCGCCGCCTTCCGACAGGCCATGCCCGTCGCCGAGTTGCGCGAACGCCGACTGGGTTATGTTGACCAGACGTTCGGCGACGTTGGTCGTCGACACCGAACAGGAATGCGGAAAGGTCGGCGCGGCAACTACGCTGTCCTCGGCATACTTGAAATGCAGCCGGCGGAACGCGCCCTCATTGCGCGGCAGATCCTTGTCGAGCGCATTGAAGATCGCGCCGACCACAGCCGATGTCGCCGAGCCGAGCGAGGTATTGAGGCCGGCATCGATCGAGGGCGGGTTGTCGCGCAGGTCGACATGAATCTCGCCGGCATCGGGGTCGATGTCGATCTTGACGGTGAGTTCGAGCCCGTCTGGCAGCATACCCTCGAGCGGATCGGACTTGCCCTTGTTGGTCAGGCTCGCCTTCGGCAGGCGACGGATCGAATCGATCATGCGGCGTTCGGAATAGTCGAGCCATTCGCGCATAAACGCCTTAACCGTATCCTTGCCGTACTTCTCGCAGAACGCTTCGAGCCGGCGTTCGGCGATGCGTGCCGACCCGAGGCCGGCCAGGTAGTCGCCATACCACTGGTCGGGCACGCGGATGCGGGCCCGGCACATGCGCATAATGTCCTCGACATTCTTGAAGTCGCGCTGGATACGCACGCCGGGGAAGACCAGCGCCCCCTCCTCGTATACGTCGCGCGCGCGCACGAAGTAGGAGGACGGGATCGAGTTGCCGATATCCGCCATGTGGCACTTGGAGACGGCGGTGAACAGATGCTCGCCCTCCCAGAATACCGGCACCATGAAGGTGTGGTCCGCCGGGTGCGTGTTGCCGCCATAGGGATCGTTGTCGAGATAGGCATCGCCGCGACGGATATCGCCTTCATGGTACTTGCGCATATTGGCGGTCTGGATGTGACAGCCGAAAATATGCACCGGCAGCCCCTCGGCCGGCGCCAGCAACTCGTCCTCGCCGGTGACAAGGCAGCACGAAAAGTCGCGCGCCGAGGAAATGACGGCCGAGCGCGCCGAGCGCAGCAGAGTATTGGTCATCTCGCGCACGATGCCGTCGAGACGATTGGCCATCACCGAGATGAGAACGGGGTCCAGCGTGGTCTGGGATTCGGACATGGAATGAGCCTCCCGCATCACAGGCTGTTGAGAATGTAGTCGCCGGCGACGCTCAGCCGCGCCGACATGCCGGGATAGACGACGATGGTGGTCGTCGGCTCCTCGATGATCGCGGGCCCCGACACCGCCGCACCGGCAGTGAGGTCGGCGCCGCGATAGATCGGCGTCGGCACGCGCACACCGTCGCCGAAATAGCAGTCGCGCGTTGTCGCGGCGTCGGGGGCGTGCGTCGCATCGGACGGGTCGGGCGACGGCGGCGGTTCGAACGGGCGGATCGAGATACGGCCTTTCCAGTTGACGCACTCGACCGGGCTTTCGTCGTCGCGAACCGCGTATACGCGGTCGTGCGTCTGGTGGAACGCCTCGATCAGCTCGGCGACATCCGCGTCGTCGTCCAGGTGCGGCTTCGACAGGGCGGTGTCGAGTTCCCACACCTGCGCGCGATAGCGCGCCTCGACGAAATACTCGATGGTCACTTCCGACGCCGCGGCGATGCCGAGGCTGTCGCGGAACGCCAGCAGTTCGGCATCGATCTCGTCGAGCGCGGCGTTGACGCCGGTGCGATCGAAGCCGGCGGAATCGGTGAACCGGCTGCGCGTCGCCTCGAAGACGATCGACGAATATTGCATGCCGCAGGCCGACAGCGCCGAGGCGGTGCGCGGCAGGATCACCGTTTCGCACCCCAGTTCGCGCGCGATCGGCATGATGTTGAAGCCGGCCGCTCCGCCGCCCGCGACCACGACGCTCTCGCGCGGGTTCACCCCGTCGTTGACGGTGATCTCGCCAATTGCTTTGATCATCAGCTCGTTGGCAATAACCAGAATTGCGTGCGCCGTCTCGTCGACATCCTTGCCCAGCGTCGCTGCCAGCGTGCCGATCACCGCTTCGGCCGCCGCGCGATCCAGCGTCAACCGGCCGCCGTTGAAATAGTCGGGATCGATATAGCCGAGCACCAGCGCAGCATCGGTGACGGTCGGCTCGCGGCCGCCGCCGCCATAGCAGGCCGGACCCGGTACCGAGCCGGCCGATTGCGGCCCGACGCGCAACAGGCCGCCGGGATCGACCCAGGCGATGGAGCCGCCGCCGGCGCCGATCGACCGGACATCGACGGTCGAGGCGCCGATAATATCGCCGGTCCAGAGCGGCCCGAGCCAGCTGTCTCGCGAATAGACGAGTTGGCCGTCGCGCACGAGTCCGACATCGAAGGTCGTACCGCCGGCATCGCAGACGATGACATCTCCGCCCATATGCTCGACCGCGGCGTAGGCGCGCGCCGCCACTGGCGCCATCGCCGGCCCCGATTTCAACGTGTTGATCGGCCGTTCGACCAGCGTCTCGATCTCCTGGAAGCCGCCGACCGACGTCGAGACCAGCAGGTCGCCGGCAAACCCGGCGTCGCGCAGGTCGCTCTGCATGCGGCGCAGATGCGCCTGCATCAGCGGCTTCAGCGAGGCGTCGATGGCGGTAGCGGAGGCGCGGCGGTACTCGCGCAGGATCGGCGCCAGACGGTGCGACAGCGTGTAGGGCACGCCGGGCATGATCTCTTCGATCAGCTCACCAATTTTCGCCTCGTGCTCGTTGTTGGCGATCGACCAGAGCAGCGATACCGCCACCGCCTCGAAACCGCGCGCCTTCAGCGTCTCGACCACGGTGCGGGCCTGCGCCTCGTCGAGCGGGCGCACAATGTCGCCGCCTGAGCCGGTACGCTCGTCGATTTCGAACGTGTAGCGGCGCGGGATATAGGGCTGCGGATAGTCGTAACTGTAATCGTGCGGCCCGTGCTTGCCGCCTTCCTTGAAGACCAGCACGTCGCGGAAGCCGGACGTCGTCAGGAAGGCCGTGCGCGCCGTTTTCTTGGTAACGATGGCGTTGGTCGCCCGCGTCGTCCCGTAAATCAGGATGTCGGTTTCCGCCAGCAGCGTCTTGGCGGTCTTGCCGAGCGCCTCGGCGATGACATCGAGCGCCGCAAACATGCCCTCTGAAATGCGGTCCGACGTGGTCAGCGCCTTGCCGACATGGAAACGGTTGTCCTCGTCGAGCAGGACCATGTCGGTGAAGGTGCCTCCCGTATCGACTGAAATCCGGTATCCCATCGAACCCAAAACTCCCCTGCTCGACCGCTGTTGCGGGCTCTGCGCCTTTTCTTGAACGCGGCGCCTCGAACACCGCAGACGTTTTCCGGATACCATGCTTAAATGCCGGCCGTTCCGATGCAAGGGAAACGCGAGATCATGGACTATAGCGAACGCGGCTACGGCGACGGCGAGATCGGCTGGGGCGAAAAACCGGGCGTCGTCGTCGTCGATTTCCAGCGCGGCTTCACCGACCCGGCGTTCCGCATGGGCGGCGCCGATATGATCGACCGCGCCGTCGACAGGACGGTTGAGGTCATCGAAGCCGCACGCCGCGCCGGCTTCCCGGTCGCCGCCTGCGCGATGGGCTACCAGTCGGTCGAGGCCATGCCCTACTGGAAGATCGCGCCGCTGCGCGAGGAACTGTTCGAGGGCCACCCCTCGGTCGAACTCGACCCGCGCATCGCCGCTGCAAAGCCTGACCTCGTCATAACCAAGACCGCGCCGTCGATCTTCTTCAACACGCCGGTCGCGCAGTTCCTCGTCAAACAACGCGTCGACACGGCGATCGTTACCGGCTGCATCACCTCGGGCTGCGTACGCGCCTCGGTAATCGACGCATTCAGCCTCGGCTTCCGCACCATCGTGCCCGAGGATTGCGTCGGCGACCACGAGGAGGAGCCGCACCGCGCCAACCTGCGCGACGTCGAGCGGCGCTACGCCGATATTTCGACCGCCGCTGAGGTCATCGCCGGGTTCGAGCGCCTGCACAACAGCGCGGCGCGCGCCTGATGGCGCTTACCTATGCGGATATAAATCGAAAATTATGGCTATTTGTCAGTTAGTTAATGGAAGTCACCTGATCATGTTGGCTCTGGTACATTAGCTTATTCCAAAACCTGACCTATCATGACACACCCAACACCCCTCCCTTGTCACCCCGGACGGAGCGCAGCGACGATCGGGGGTCCAGGGCCACAGGCGAAGATCGTTCGGGCCGACCCCTTCGACAGGCTCAGGGCAGGCTCTGGGCCCCGGCTCGGGGGCCGGGGCGACATGGTGGTGTGTTCAGCGGGAGCCCGGAGCGCTCTGACGGAACATGGCAAACCGGACATTTCATGACACATGCGGCCCCGGCCCTTCTGAACGGGCGGCGCCGGCGTATCCGGCGCATGACAAAACATGACAAAGTTAGACTCGCCTTTCCGGACAATCAGGACATACGGGAGTGGAGCAGGGACTGGCGTGCTCCAATAGACCATAACGCATTGTTGCTAAAAAGTTTTTTCTTCTGATTGCGATTCGCCGAATCACCCCGTGAGAGGTCAGGCGGGAGCGGAGCGACCCGCTGATTGCATACCGGGTCGATTGCGGATTGAAGACACATTTGCTATCGTGCCCGCCGTGAATTCCGCAGCGGGAGATTGCAGCCTTGGGCACGGTCAAGCTGAGCAAGAGAACCGTAGACGGCCTGACCGTCGAGCGCGGCAACCGGGTGTTCTGGGACAGCGAGCTGCCGGGTTTCGGCATACGGGTGCACTCCACCGGGCGCAAGGTCTATGTCGCGCAGGCCCGTGTCCCGGGGGGCCTGCCCAAGCGCGGCGTCATCGGCCGGGATGCCGAGATAAGCACCAGGGACGCGCGGCGCAAGGCGGCGGAGATGATCGACCGGATCCGGCGCGGCCTGGAGCCGGCGCCGCCGCCGGAGCCGCCGGAGCCGACGGTGGCGGACCTGGCCGGACGCTACATGACGGCGCATGTCGAAGTGAACTGCCGGCCCGGAACGGTGGAGCAATACCGGTCGTTGCTCGATCTGCACATCCTGCCGGAGCTGGGCGGGCTCAGGCTGTCCGAGGTCAACCGCTCGCACGCCTCGGCGCTGCACTACAGGCTGCGGAACAAGCCCAACCGGGCCAACCACGCCGTGGGTCTGTTGTCGCGGATGTTCAATCTGGCAATCGCCTGGGGCATGACCCCGGCGCGGCCCAACCCCTGCCGGTCGGTGAAGCGCTACAGGCAGCCCGAGTGCGAGCGGTTCCTGAACGATGAGGAATATGCGCGGCTCGGGCGGGTGCTCTCCGAGGCGGAGCCTGAGGGGGGCCTGATGGCGTGGGCGGTCGCGGCCGTCCGGCTGCTGCTGCTCACCGGGTGCCGCAGGAACGAGATTCTGCGGCTGCGGTGGGACGACGTCGACCGCGCGGCGGGCGAGCTGCGCATCCGGGAGTCCAAGACCGGTCCGCGCCGGGTGCCCCTGACGGCGCCGGTGGAGCGGGTGCTGGCGGGCATACCGCGCATCGAGGGCAATCCCTGGGTGATCGCGGGCGGGAGGCGCGGCGAGCCTCTCAAGGACATCAACTCCTACTGGTACCGTCTGCGTGAGCGCGCGGAACTGGATGACCTGCGGCTTCACGATTGCCGGCACAGCTTCGCCTCGCAGGCGCTGGCGATCGGCGAAGGGTTGCCGACGATCGCGCGGCTGCTCGGGCACAAGACGGTGATGACGACCTACCGCTACGCCCATCTCGCGGAGGACAGCGAGAAGGCGTCGGTGGCCAGGGTCGGGGACAGCATCGGCGACGATCTCCTGTCCGCAGGCCCCGGCGGCGAAGACCTGGCGGCGTAGGACAGGGATACAGGCGATGGCGAAGCTCGGGCGGACGACGATCTCGCGCAGCACGGTCGGGCGGCTGAAGGCCGATAGCGACACGGTGTTCTGGGACAGCGAGCTCCAGGGCTTCGGAGTGCGCGTCCATGCGAGCGGACGCAAGAACTATGTGGTGCAGACCCGCGCGGGCGGCCCGCACCCCAAGCGCGTGACGGTCGGGCGCGTCGGGGTCATCACGCCGGAGGAGGCGCGCCGCCGGGCGGCGCAGATCATCTCCCGGATCAAGGCCGGCGAGGCGCCCCTCCCGGAGGCGGTGACGCTGGCGAAGGGGCCGACGGTGGGCGATCTGGTGGAGACCTATCTCAGGGAGGTGGTCGAGGTGCGCCTGAAGCCGACGTCGGCAAAGACCTACCGCAGCTCGATCGACAACCACATCCTGCCGGCGTTCGGGCGGAAGCCGGCGCTGTCGATCGATCATGCGGCGGTGTCGGCGTTCCATCATGCGCTGCGCGAGACGCCGGCGGCGGCCAACCAAGCGGTCGAGGTGCTGTTCCGGATCTACCGTGCCGCCGAGGAGCGCGAGACCATCCCGGAGGGCAGCAACCCCTGCCGGCAGATCGCGATGAACCGGCCGCGCCGCCACGAGCGCTTCCTGACCGACGGGGAGTTCCAGCGTCTCGGATGGGCGCTCGACGAGGCCGAGGAGAAGGGCGGCGCCCGGAAGTATGCCGCGATGGCGGTGCGGCTGCTGCTTCTGACCGGTTGCCGCAAGAACGAGATCGTCTACCTGCACTGGGACCATGTCGACCTGGAGGCGAGCGAGATGCGGCTCCCCGACACCAAGACGGGTCCCCGGACGGTGCAGCTGTCGCCGGCCGCTGTCGAACTGCTGGAGCGCATCCCGCGGGTGGACGGCAACCCCCATGTCATCGCGGGCGCGCGGGGTGCGAAGGCCATGTCGAACCTTCAGGCCCATTGGGCGGTAGTGGACACCATCGGAGGAGGCTTTGTTGTGGCGCGTCGTGTACGCCGGTTCTGGTCGGAGGACGAGAAGCGCCGGATCGTGGCGCAGACCTGGGTGCCGGGGGTTTCGGTGTCCCAGGTGGGACGCCGCTACGACGTCAACGCCAACCTGATCTTCAAGTGGCGTCGCGATTCGCGCTACCGGCCGGCAGGGGATGGCGAGGGCGCGCCCTCCTTCCTGCCTGTCGAGGTGGTTCCCGAGCCGTCGCCGGCGCCCGTGCGCAGGCGGCGGAGGGTGGCGGAATCGGGGAGCGAAGCGGGCGCCGGACGGCGCGGGGCGGAACGTCACCCGTCCGGCATCGGCAGCAGACACTCGGGATAGGGTCGCAGCACCAGGCGCCAGCCGCCCGCGCAGGCCTCGATCTGGATGCCCGGGAGCGCCGCGGGATCGCGGCGCGCGAGGTCCGCGAGCGCGTCCGCGCGGTCGCGATGGACCGGGATCGCCGCGTCCAGCCGGTCCGCCACCGCGAGCCACCAGTCGACGATCTCGCTCACGCGGATCTGGGCGAAGGGCGGCTTGCCGAACGCCACGGCCCCGTCGCCGGCGAACATCCGATCGCCATGGCGGCAGCCCCAGAGCTCCGGATGGCGCTGCGCCCAGCCCTCCAGCGCGGGAGCGTTCACGAAGCCCAGGTCGCGCGCCAGAAGGCGCGCGCCCTCATAATACATCACCGGCTCGGCCTCGCCGTCCGGCCCTGCCGCCATCAGGGTCTCGCCGGGGTCCTCCCGCGGGAACGTCTCGTCATGCCGCCACTCGACCGCCGGATGGTCCATCAGGCGCCCGAGCGCATACCAGCTGCCATGACAGGCGATGGTGCGGCAGCCGTCGCGGCGCACGATGCCCCAGTCCATGGGGACCACGCGGTCGCCGCCCTGGGCGTCGACGGCGCGCCGGATGCGCGCCATGGCGAGGCGGACGGCCTCGGGGGAAGGATGGACGGTCTGCACGGTCGTTCTCCTCGGAAGGTGCGGTCGGGATTGGAACGGGGACAATCGGCGGCGGCGGTCAGTCGGTGCAGAAGCAGTCGGGCGGTCCGCTGTCTTCGTCCTCTGCGGCGGTGTCGAAGAGGTCGCGCCGGGCGAGCGCGGCGGCCCTGAGCTCGGCATAGGTCTCGCCGATGCGGAACCGCTTCATGCTCTCGCAGGCCCGCCCGTCCGGGCCGGTGCGGTTCGCGACCTTCGCCTCCTGTGCGATCCACCAGTCGGCGAGCGACGGGTCCTCGCGGATGAGATGCAGGAGCTTCCCCCGGCCCTTGAGGAAACAGAGGCTGCAGTTTCCGGCATAGCCGGGCAGGCCGAGGTCGAAGGGCTGCTCCTGCCACCAGGCCAGCACGTCGCGCTCGGTCACCCGCGCGTCGGCGAGCGGCAGCGCCGCATGGCCGCCGGTGCGCGCGCCGCAGTTCATCGCCCGCATGCGCCAGACCCGGCGCGGCTCGTCGGCGCGCAGCCCCACCACCGAGTGCCAGCGCTTCAGGCCCAGCCGGTAGCGGGCATAGGATTCGATGCGGTCCCTCTTCAGGAACCCGGTACAAAACCGGATCGTCGGATTCGGCACGAAGCCCTTGCGCGCGATGAGTGCGGCGAAGGGCTCGCCGTCGCGCGACGCGGTGCGGTGGTCGACCAGGCGCGTGCGGTGCGGCGCGTCCCAGTCGTATTCGACCCAGACGATCGGGACGCCCCAGGCGGTGGCGCAGGTGTCGACGAAGTCGAGCGTCTCGGGCCGCTCCATCCCGGTATTGGCGAACACGACCGCGATGTCGTCCGGCAGCCTGCCGCCATGGGCGTCGACGATGTGCTTCAGCAAGTAGCCGCTGGTGCGCCCGCCCGAGAAGCTGACCACGGCGGGACGCGGCACCAGATAGGAATTGCGCCGGCCCGGCGGCGGGCGGCCCGTGCCTGTCATGCGGTGCGTCGGCCCGGACGTTCTTCCGGCGCTGCCCGTGCGGGCGGCGGGAACGTCGGCAATATCTGCGGTCATGGCGGCGGTCTCCCCGGCGGCGGCGCGGAGGCCGTCACGCGGCCCCCGACGAAATCGCCCGGAAGACGCCGGCCTCGACCGCTCGACGCCGCACCGCGGGTCCATGTCGTGCGAAACACCGGGGACGGCGCTCGGGCAGGCCGGGGGCGGGATTGCCGCTGCCGGGATCGAAACGGCGGAGGTTTCGTGCTAACCGTGGGTGCCCGCCTCAGCTATGGTGCGTCGGGCGAACCGGGCGTTTCGGCTACGGGGCAACGCAGGGAGAGAAGGGGTGAACGAGTCGGAGCCTGCGGGCCTTGTGGCCGACCGGGCCGGAGTCGGAGGGTCGGCGGCCGGGGACGCGGTGAATGCCGTGAACGCGGGCGGGTCGCGATGAGCATGACGGCCGATCGAGGCCAAGCGGGGACAGGAGGGGCCGCATGTTGCATTCGGCCGCTTGCGGTACGAAGACACCGCGTGCTGGAGCGGGGACGCCGTGCTGCGAGAAATCAAGCAGGGATAAGGGGTTTATGCAGGGCCGCGGTCTCTGCTACCGCCGAACCAACGAAACAAGCAGATAGGTGATGCGGATAAAGCGAACCTGCTGAGCTCGGTTCGAAAATTGGCTGCCTGACGGGCTCAAGAACCGGGCCGTGCTACCGCTGTCCGTTCGTGCATTCAGCCCTCTCTCACTTGCGATTTGATGGAATATGACGGCCGTCAACGTGCTACATCCCAATTGAAACGGGTGACAGTGCAACTTAATCCGTTGTCAACAACGGAAGATTCGGCTATTTGGACGGTATGGCAGCGGTCCGGTTCACCCAGGTTCAGGCTCGGGAGATTCTAGACCTCCCGGAGGAGACTGTACGTCACTGGCGGCGTATCCTGTCTCCGCTCGCGAAGCGGCCACGACGAACACCTCTATCTCACGGCGACCTGGTCGCATTGGCGGCGATACGCCAAGTTGTTCAAGGCTACGCGATGAGAGTGTCGGCACTTGCGCCGGTGGCCGAGGAGATATTCGGATTCTGCAATAGCAGGTCCTGGCCCGCTCTGCGTGCCTGCTATCTGGAAATTGTGGGGTCGAGCGTTGAGCTAAAGTCAGTCAAGTCGGCACCGGTTTTGGAGGGCGGGGCGGTCATACTCATCCCATTGGCCCCGATCATCGATAAACTAGGCCTAGGACTTCTTGGCGGTGAGCACGACCAATCGGAGTTGAGATTTCCGCCAACTCTGCAGTACGGGGGGAAACCATGACACCTCCGTCGGAACTCTTGCGAGTCCTTGGGGCGACCGGATTTATGCTCGGCGACGAGCCAGCTCCCGGTCTGACGCTGGGCTCCACTGAGCTTCATGACCGGATCGATCTCCGTCCTGACGCCATATGGCGTGATCGGTCTCAGTTGCAAGTTGTTTTCAAATGTGTTCCAGGTGATCCCGCTCAAAGCCAAGTAGCATCTTGGCACCGAGATGTTTGGAACTTGGGCCTGACACCCTTGCTTTGGGTTGTTTCTCCGCAACGGATCTACCTCTATAACGCCTATGCGCGTCCAACGAGTGAAGATGATGCAGAGGCACACCTTCTGCGGCGAGTGCAATTGGTCGACGATGAGCTAACTCAGTTGGACGACTATGCCGGACGTCTGGCAATGACGAGCGGCAGATTCTGGTCAAATGAAGAAAGGCTCAAGAAAGGTGGCCGCGTCGACTCCCAGCTCCTGCGTGACCTTCAGAAGGTGGAGGATCAGCTTTTCTCCGCCGGGCTACCACGCGACATCGCCCAGGGACTCTTGGGCCGCAGCATTTTCGTGCGTTATCTTGCTGATCGGGAAATTGTCGGCCCCGAGATACTGGAAGAACTAGACCTTGCTGACTTGCGCATGGCGCTTCGTGAGCACAATAACGCCTATCGATTGTTCGACTGGGTAAGATCCACATTTAACGGGGATTTGTTCCCCGTTACTTCTGAAGAACGCAATATCGTATCCGATGAACACTTAAGACTAGTTAATGAGACGCTCGCCGGCGTCGATCCGGAGTCCGGGCAACGTTCTTTGTGGGAATATAGATTCGACATTATTCCGATCGAACTTATCAGTTCCATATATGAGCAGTTCGCGCAGGCGTCTGAAGATGAAGAAACGGATGAGGAAGGTCTACACTATACGCCGTTCTCACTCGTTAACCTTGTCCTCGATGAGGTCATGCGCGATCTTCATGCAGGCGCTAGGGTGCTGGACATCACCTGTGGTTCCGGTGTGTTTCTTGTGGAGGCCCTGCGTCGCCTTGTTTCGATGCGAGCTCAGGGTGCGCCTCCAACGCGTGAGCTAATCAGAGATACACTTACCGAGCAAATCTTCGGCGTCGATAAGAATGAAGCTGCTATTCGAGTGGCCTCTTTCAGCTTATACTTGGCGGTGCTTGAGTTGGATCCGGACCCTACTCCACCTGAAGCACTGCGATTTGAACCGCTAATCGGGCGGAATCTATTCATCGGCAGCGCTTTTGATTTTGATCTTCAAGGCGCTGGGCGTCAATTATACGGCAGACGTTTTGATGCCATAGTTGGCAATCCGCCATGGACATATGGAAAAAAGACCCGCAAGACTAACTGGCCGAGTAATCGCATAGCACCGACTTTACCGCCTCGCAGTCAAGATTTTGCTTTTGTATGGAGGTCAATCGACTTTTCGCATCAGAATACCCGTTTTGGCATTGTAATGCGAGCAACACCGTTCTTTTCCCGCGCGGAAAGTAGCATCAAAGCGCGTGTAGCTCTACTTGATGCTCTCAAACCGATAGCGCTCGTCAATCTTTCGGCACTGCGTGATGAACTTTTCCCAACCGCTGATTACCCGGCAGTTGTGCTTTTTGCCCGACTCCATAATTTGAACGAGGACGACCGTCTCCCCATAGTCACTATCCCGTGGTCATCGACATTTTCTCGAACCGGATCCTTTGAGATTGCTGCAAGTGATGTCAGAATCGCGCGACTGGCAGATCTGTCGACAGAGCCGCAACTTCTGAAGGCGACGGCCCTGGGAACGCCTCGGGATCGGCTTCTACTGCGTCGCCTTGAAAGTTCAACAAGTACTCTAGGTTCCTGTCTGAAGGATTGGAATCTCAGTCTGCTTACAGGAGTGCAAACTCTGAGGGGTGATCGTAAAGATGCGTCCCATCTCATTGGGCTGCCTTTTCTGTCGGCCGGTCGTCTCGGACCTCGGATCGACACGGACGCACTGCCCCGCTTTGATAGGACCGAGATTCATCGACCTAGAGCGAAGGAAGCTTTTGTCGGTCCTATCGTTCTGGTGGGCGAGGGCGTGAGTGGTGCTAGGCTCGCGGTTGGTGTAAGTGACCAAGATGTCGTCTATACACGGTCCTTCTATGGAATATCGTTCGGCAGCCGAAAGGAGGACCCCTATCTTCGACTCGGGGGAATTTTGCTGTCCGCGCTAGCAACGTGGCATCTATTGCTTACTGGTTCGGAGTTTGGAATTCACAAGCGGAAAGCGTTACGACACGATATAGCAAGTCTACCGATGCCATCGGTGGACATACTATTGTCGGACGGATCCGCACCAATCTCGCATGCGATGGAATCTTTAACGCAAAACGACTGGCATAGCGAGGAAGACCTGGAGCAACTTGATTCAGCAGTTTTCGATGCATTCGAATTGGAGCCCCAGGAGCGTTTGGTTGTGTTGGACGGAATGGCAAGAGCTCAACGAGAGTACGTACAGTCCCGATACGAGTCTGACATCCCAACTACGGAAAGACATTTGCAGTTGTACGCGAGTGCCTTTCTTGGCGTTATAAACGCGTGGCGAAAGGCTCTTGGTCGGAAGCCATACAGTGCGGAAGTGTTGGTTTTGCGTTCAACCTCACCTCTTCGGGTTATTCGATTTTTTGACGGCGGAGCAGGCGATGTCACGCTTGCAGCGTTTAATGCTGAATTGAACGATGTCCTCCTGCAAATCGGTTCCCGGATCCGATCTCCGATCGCCGAGCATCTTGCTGCTGTCAGAGAACTGCGAGTTCATGCAGAAAACGAACTGCTCATCATCAAGCCTGCAGCGCGACGTTTTTGGACGCAAGCAGCAGGGCTGAACGATGCAGACAGTGCCTTGGGTGATGGTCTGGAGGCGGCGTTCGAATGATCCCGTTTGAAGGCCGGGAGAGTCTGGGCCCACCGCGCTTGCTATCCCGCTCAGACTTGATTCAAGTGATTCTCCGCCTTCAGTTCGAGGGATGGCAATCGGCACTGCTAGATGACCCAGCTCTGAATTCGAGTCGGGACGAGCCGTATATGAACGGACGGCTTTTCCAAGGTATGGTGCGTGTCCGCGCCTCTCTGGGTCTCACTAATATTTTCATCATAGAGAAACCAGGGGTTCGTACGACCGGCGCACCTGCACTGCCGGTTGGGGAACCGGATGTAATATTTCTTTTTGCGGAGTTCGGGGCCAATGAGCCCCATGCTATTATCGAATGCAAACGAGTGAATCCTCTGGAAGACCCCAAACAGTTGCGGGGGGAATACGTCCGATCTGGAATGGATAGGTTTATTAGAGGGTTGTACGGCCCTGGACATGAATTGGATTTCATGGTTGCCTACCTTCTTGAAGGGGACGCGGAATTAGGGGTAGCGGATATCAATGCGTACCTCAACAACGTCGGACGGTCGATCGATAGATTGCAAGAGAGTTCAAACTATACCGATTTCGGTTGCGTCGCTTACAGCGATCACCGTAGAATAGTGGACAATTGCCATATTCGTTTACTTCACAGCTTTCTACTGTTTCCAGTCGGCTGCGCTTGATCTCTCAAGAATAGGGGTCTTTGAGGAGAGGCGATTCGTGGTAATTGAAAGAAGCGTATGATACAAGGTTCATGCAGCACCCGTGGGTACATGCCCGGGAGATGACGGAATGATCTTGGCAAGAATGCCGCAACGCTCAATGATCCACGGGCCGTATAGGCGGAGTGATGGCGAGACATTCACTATTGAATGGACGCTGTATGAAACGCCGGTGGGATACAACTACTGGATAGGGATTTTTGCGGCCAAGCATCAAGAATGGGGGCAGATGGGGTTTCAGGCTATAATTCCCAAAGGGATTGCCAAGTCGGCAGAAGACGCCGAAGCCTTGCTTAAGGGTTCGATCCTCAGTCAGGTAGAGTCGGAATTGACGAAAGTGACTGCAAAAGGACGAGATTTCACTTGGTGTCCGTCAAACGACGGCTGGCACCTTGTTGGCTGAGGCCGTCCGATTGTGCTCGGAACGGGAGGAGAGGTCTATACAGAAGGCGGTAGTGTAGAAGATCCCGGGGCAGTTCGTGCATTACCCATTAGGTCTCAGTGCCGGCACCGTCGTTCGCGTTATCGTATTCGTCAGTGACGCGGACCAGTCTGCATGTATGCTGGAAGTGTACGGGGACCTATGGCATCGTTCCTTGCGACACCGACGTCGGTTGCTTGGGTAGCGCGGAGCGGGAGGATAAGAAATCACTAAACCAAGTGGTTGCCAGAACAATAAACAATGCCAGTCCGATGGCGGCGAAGAAACGGTAGTAGGCCTGCTCCTTTTCAATGATGTGGACGCGATCGGTCAGTGCCTTGTCAACTTTAGAGATCCTTTTGGAGAGGCCGGCAAATGATTGGAGTTCGCCAGAGATAGGGGTCAGTAATCCGGGGTTAATACCTTTGTTGATCGTTCCGTTCTTCTTGAAGGCGGTTTCGCGGTCGAGGCCCGCGTACCAGATCAAGAATATCGGTTGTCCGCACTTGAGCTGGACCGGCACGGGGCCGGCATTGAAAACCGAGAAAGTCAGTTGGCCGTGATAGCCAGGATCGACATGAAATCCGGAAACATTAACCAAACCGTGGAACTTGGTCTTGGCTCGAATGGATATGAAAGCCAGTGCATCAGAGGGGACGGAGACAACCTCCTTGGTGTGCAGGAACGCGAATTGGCCGGGAGGGATCGTGAACCCATCTCCATCGTTGAACTTCCGGATGGCGACTTTATTCGAATCTTTGGTCTGATCGTCGGGCGAAACATAGACTTCTGAACCGATCGACAGAGTGTATGCAGCGCAATCGATACGCTCGGGCGAGAACGGGTCAATCAGTGTCTCAAGTCGCTCAGTTAGGGTTTCTCCGCTCCAGAACAGTCCAGGGCACTTTGGAGTCTCTTGGTCTTCTTGCTGTTCTTCATTATTCATTAACGGGGCTCCTCGGCGTTGGAAGTTCGGTCATGTCTCGACTCAAGGAAGGACGAATCGCATGACGGTTGTGGGACATGGCATTGACATGGTGGAAATCGACGAGATGCGGCGCTGGATCGAGGACCCGCGCGACCCGTTGATTCCGCGCTGCTTTGTGCAGACGGAACTGGATGAGGTCGGCGATGGGGTCAATCGGATTGAGCGGCTGGCGGGGCGGTTCGCCGCCAAGGAAGCGGTGCTCAAGGCAATCGGCACTGGCTTCGGTGCAGGCGTAGCCTTCACCGATGTGATGATACGCCGGTCGCCGGGCGCGCCGCCGGAAGTCCGACTTTCGGGCGGCGCGGCGAAGGCCGCCACGGCGATGGGAGTGAGCGCTTGGAGGCTGAGCATCAGCCATGCGGGCGGCATGGCGATGGCGAGCGCTCTTGCGTTGAGCGGCGAGGTTCAACAGGGTGACTCGTGATCGGCGGGCGGACCGAGAAAGGCAATCTGCCGCATGTCCAGATGGACGTCGATACGGCCGCCGCGCGCGTCCAGCACCGCGCGCCAAACCTTGAAGCCCTGCAGAATGGCTTGCTCCCATTCGCCCGTGGTGCATTGGCGGACTTCCAAATGGGACGTCATGTCTTTGATGGTGCGCAGCAACTGAAAATCGAGAGCAGTCACGCCGTCGAGAAAACGATGGCGACGGGCATAGTCGAACGCGAGTGCAACCACACCCTCTTCGATGACCGCTGCCCGTCCGCCGTCTTCCACTTCGTCGACCAGCGGTTGGCTCTTGCGTTTTCGACGGAGCAACCCCCGAGTAATCGGCGACCAGCCAAGCACGGCGGCGTAGGCAAAGTGAAATACGTCGTGGAAGCGATATCCGTCAGGATCGTAGGCGTTGTCGGTGAGCTGCGCACCGAACGGTTGGCCGTCGATCAGGATCTGAACGTGCTGGCTCTTCCCCTCCTTCTCCTCCACGTCGAATAGCTCGACTTCAAACCGTCGCGGAAGTCGCTCCCCTTCGGGAAGCTCGGCGTCGAAGACAAGGGGCTCGGCGCATTCGCTCGCCCAGCGATCCCTAACCTTGATCAAATTGGCATCAGCGATTTCGGAGAGCGAGAGATCGAATTTGCTGGCAACGTTCGCGATGTACCAAAGAAGGTCACCCAATTCCTCGGACACGCGCTCCTTGAACAAGCGATGCGCCTCGCCGTCGCGCAGGTGTTTCTTGTACTCGCTGAGCAGCTGTCCGGTCTCGCCGGCGAGGCCAAGCATAGGGACGATTAATGAGGCAGCATCGTCTTCGTCGGGCACGCGGTCAGTGCGCAATGCCTCCTTCTGATAGCTGTTGAAATCCATGCGTGGCTCCTTCGGCGTCACGTGGCTGCCGCGGGCTGATACCCGTCGAGGCAGATCTTGTCGTTGAGCTTCCACTTGGGAGGGTAGAAGAGTTCGATGGGTTCCGATGTCGGAACGAACTTCTGTTTGATGCGGACGCGGCCGGTTCTTCCCGCGACTTGCGGATGCACGACGCGCGCGTATTTGTCGACCTCGCAGAACAGGTTCTGGCAGTCGATCAACTGGAGGCGACGACCCCAGAGTGATTGGAAATCCAGGCCGAGGCGTTCGAACTCTCGTTCTTGCAAGTCGGCCATGAGCCGGATGAGCTCCGGTTCATTCAGGCCACCCGGATCTAGGAAGCATTTGCGCAGGCCATCGCGTGCACCTGGGCCGGGCACGACGAAGTCCATTTCGCTAAATTCGGTGAGTTCGCTGTAGTTGATATCGGTAATGAACTGGTAGGCGAGGAAGTCTCCGATCGTTGGATAGGCACGCAGTTTCTCGAAGCCCTCTTGCATCGTGCGGGTCTGGGCCAACCGCTCGGGAAGGCGATCGGCCATCATTCGTTCGAGGAGTAGCAGATGGTTCTGATGCTTGGCTGATCGTCCGAACGCACGGCTACCCGGAGGCATGATGTAGGCAGCGGAATAAATGCGACGACCGGCTTGCCGCGCACCCCTGAGCACAGCGTCATAGGAGGCGAAGCGATAGTCTTCAAAGGTGACGGAGCCGAGCGCGCGTTCGAGGAGTTCCCAAGTCTCAATCTTGTTGAAAATCTTGAACAGCATGATGCGGAAGAACACTTCGGGAGGCGACTTGGACAGGTCGTCTCGATAGATTACATGGCGGATGAGATACTGGCTGACCCGGTCGGACGCGCGGTAGGCATTGGTGAACTTGTAGGTCGCCAGTACGGGGTTTTCCGTCCACGGATGCCTTTCGCCGCGCTGGCGGCGGAAAAACACCGCCTGGCGTTCGGCTGCGAAGCGCCAATAGCTTTCGTAGACCTCAGATGCTTTGGCCGGGGTCAGGTGCTGGAGGACAGTCGGGGCCGGCATTGTCGATGGCGTCGGGGGTTGAACCGCTATGGCGAGTTCCATTTGGAGCGGTTTGTCGGCTGCGCTGGGAAGAGACTTTCGGGGCCGGCCGCGCCGACGTTTCTTGGGGTCTCTGGGCGACCTGGCGCTCAAGGCGTTGCTCCAGCCGCCACAGAGGTGATAGGCGCGCGCGGCGCTGGGGCAGTGGCTTGCGAAACGAGCATCCGAGCGGCCTTGACCAATGGGGTATGTTCTAGCTCGCGCTTGGAGATTCGCTCGAGCTTGGCGACTCCGACCATGACGTTCAGTCGTGCTAGCCGTATGCCCATCTCATGAGCCATGAAGGCGCCGAGCTGGGCCAAGCCCAGATAATTGCCATAGGCTTTGTCGAATATCTGCTGAGTGGCGTAGAACGCGTTGGTGACGAGCCCCGCTGGGGTCGGCTCGAAGCTGACCTGTTGAAGGCAGGGAAAACCGAGTTGCGCGCTACGGACATGGTCGCGGCCCGGATCGAAGGTGGTCGCTTGAAGCATCGATCGGCGTACGCCTTGCCTGGAAGTGAACTGGGACAAGATCCACTCCAGTTGATTGCCGTCGCAGGGACCGCGCCCGTACATCATCAGGCGCTCGAAATACATGCCACGGCCGTTGGCCGTGCGGTTCATCGCCTGCAAGCGCGGAAATGCCTTGCGATAAAGCTCGAATAAGCGGTTCCTGTCGCTACGGGACATCACCCAGTACCGTTGCGGGAAAATCGTGAACGCGACGTTCTCGACCACGTATCGGTCTTTGTGCTTGAGCAGCTGATCGAGTGCTTGGCGCACCGCAGGGTCTTCGACGGCGGTGCCGTCTCGGGCGAAACCGCTCACGCTCAGGATCAACGGCGCGATCTCCGTGCCGGCGTTGTCGAGTACCTGGAGGAGCAGGCGCGCCCAAGCGCGCGACAGGTTTGTGTCGTCGATCAGAGAGGGCGGCGGCGCTACCAGAGACTTGGCCTTACTCATCCGGGTCCTCCTCCAAATGTCGGTATTGAGCGAGCCCGACATAGCCGTACGGTTCGTTTTTCTGGACTGGGGCCACGCGCACGAAGACTGCCCAGTCGCCGGCAGTTGCCTGGAAAATCCCGGGCTTAACCGTCCGAAATAGCCGACCGGTTGGGAGGTCTCGCTCGAAGGCAAGTTGGCCGCCAGTTACCTTAGCGCCGGGCGGCAGCAGGATCAGCGTATCGACCTCTGCGTCCAAGGTGGGCGCGGCGCGGTGGTGATCGGCGACGATCAACGGCTCGGGCGTCAACGCACCCAGAATTTCTACGCGCAAGGCCTTGGGAGACACACGCCCCAGGACGGCGGCGCGGCTGCGCGGAAGCATGTCAACGCCTGCCGAAAGATGGGTCAGAAGTGTCGTATAGCCGACGCCGAAATCGCAGGCGACGGTGAAGATCTGCGCCGGCGTGGCTGTTTTCGGCGTCCAACCCCGGACCGCAAAGGCACGGCGCAGGCCAATGATCGGCATGAGGATGAAGCCGGCGAAGGTGTCGGCCAGGAACTCCTTCGGGTCCTCCCAGGGTTGCGCCTTGGCATCTTCGCGCAACTCGTCGATCGAGGAGCCATGGCCGAATACGTGATGGCCAAGTTCATGCGCACAATTGTAGGTACGCCGCGGCAGTGGCCGTCGCGCTGAGAGATGAATGCGCGGAGGAATACCACGCTGATACATCCCTTCCATGTTGATGTTGTTGAAACGCACCAGGATGCCCAGTGTTTCGCAAAGGCCGTAAACGCAGATCGGTCCCGATTGATCGAGTTTGGCCTTCGCCCGCGTGGCCGCGGCGGCCTGCATGGCTTGAGTCGCGAGGGCGCGGCGGTCGAGGCCGGGTTTGATGATGCGCATTTCGCTCATCAGCGATTGCCTCCTGTCGCGGTGGAGTCGCTGCGCAAGGCCGCCAACAGCCTGAGCAGGTGTTCCAGATCGTCAGGCTTGAGTTTGACGAGTTCACGCGCCGCGAGCTCAAGCCGGGGGTCTTGAGCGTCGAGCGTCTCGGGTGCTTCGCCGAGCACCCAGGCCACGCTGACGTCATATATCTCGGCAAGTCGGGCGAGCTCGTCGGCCGAGACGCGGCGTTTGCCCGCCTCCATCTCAGTGACGGAGGGGCGATGAAGGCCGAGCATCCTGGCAACATGCCCTTGCGACAGGCCGGCGAGCTTGCGAGCTTCCTTCAGGCGCTCGGCAATCTGTGTCCGGTTGGCGGAGCCAAGCTTGGTCATGCTGCAGCGGCTTGCTGTTCGCTGTGCTTCTTGAGCACCTCGGAGACGAAGACCGCTATCTCGTCGATGGAGCGGGGGAGATTGGTCGTCTCGTTAACGAAAATGTTTACGTCGTTCGGGATCGTCGCGCCGATCTCGGCTGCAAGCATGGTGGTTGCGACAGGCCACACCTTGCTGTCGAAGCCTGGTAGGTCCTCGACCGGTATCGTATCGCCAGTCAGGGGCGGGCAGTCGAGGCTGCTGTCCGCCTGGATCTGCCTGAGGACGGCGATGAGCTTCTGTTTCACTGTGGCGGGATCCATGGGGGTCTCCTTCATCCGACTCCTGGTAAGATAATCTTACTACTTCGCTAGGTCAAGCCGGCAGTTTTCTCGACCGGCTATGCAGGTATGCGCGAGTTCGAGTCGAGTGCATGGCTCGGCGTCGCGGAAGGACTGACGCAGTTGGTTTTGGGCCAATCGGACGTCTGCGGGCGCACAAGTGGAAGCCAGCCAAGAGGGCACGGATAGCCGCGCGAGGTCTGGAGGTTGATTCAATCCGCTTGCGAAGCGAAGACACATGCGCTCGCCTAGTGCTGCCCGCGAATCAAAGAACCGAGAAATTCTGCCGGGTTGCGCGTGCCATCGCCGCGTCAGACCGCTTTTCTGACGAAACAAGGGCATGTCGAACCTTCGGGACCAGCGCGCGACCCCCGGTCGGAGACGAGCTGACGCGGTTGGCGAGGGGACCGGGAGCAACCCTCGTACATGATGGTTCGGAGAGAACGATGGCTCTGTGAGATCTTGACCACGCCAACGCGGCGGTGAGCTTCGAGCAGTCGGACATCGTTGGCGTCTGATCGAGGAGGGAGATTTCTCCAGGGTGCGGTCCTCGCTCGGCGCCCGGCCTAGCCATGCGGCATGCGAGGCCGCGCGCGTTGAAGATGCATGTAGGGTGCGCGGCGGCGCCGGCGGGCTTCGCGCGGAGTCGCTTCGCGAAGGCGCGCACGCGCTCAACTCCGGTGGGTTCGCGCGTCCCATGCTTTGCACAGCGGGGACTCCGACGTCATCGCCCGCCTGGCTGCGACCGAGGAAATACGCAGGGTGTCGTAATCGGTCGGGCGTCGTGTTCGCATCCGACCTTGCGCTGGCTTGAAGAAGCGCCATCAAGCATCGAGGTGGCGCGTCCAACGGCTGCCCTGGTGCAAATCCACTGCCGCACTGAGTTGGGCGCCGGATGTCCAGTGGCGGTGGTTGGGGCCGCAGAAGGTCCCGACGTCCGTTCGAGAGCCCGCGCTGGAAGGCTTGCGGATTCGGGACCATGGGACCATTTCCAATTCAACACTCCATAAGGACACCACGTTGTGCCCTGCGGGTGAGGAACCGGCGGTGAGACGATGCAGTACGACAGGGCCGAACTGTTTGAAAGGGCGATTCCACTGATTGCCGAAGACCTGAAGTCAGCCAGGATAGGTCTGGGCATCACGTCCGCTAAAGCAGCCAAGCAGGCCGGAGTTAGTTGGGGCCGATACAGAACACTTGAAACCGGACAAGTGCGAGCGAGCCAGCAAAGTGTAGCAAAGATGGTGGAGGTGGCCAGGAGTCTTGGATTGGCGTCAGTCCGGCTGTCCTATGTGGATATCATCGATCAGTACTTGCGAGCTGGTGTCGCGAAGGACGAACCTCCTACGATCTTTTTCGATGCACTGGACTCGCCAATCACGGAGTTAAGGGCACGGGGCCATTTCATCAGCCCGCATCTTGTGCTGGACTTCCTGGATCGTGAGGGCATCACACCGGTTCTCGATTCCCGAAAACAGATTGACAAAATGATGGTCGAGTTGTGGGTGACTGCGATCTATGCCCTGAGCCTCAGTGATGACTACGAGTACTACGTCAGGCCGATCAGCGATGATCCTCCTGATAGCGAAGTGTTGATCGTGGACCCCAAGAGCAACGGCACGAACGTGAGAAAGGTGGAGATTACCCAGTTTGGCAGGTATTCGGCAGAGCTGACCGACGTCATCGCGAATAAGCTCAGAAAAAGGTATGAAAAGGGCACGGTCCTTTTGGTTCTCGTCGAAGAGGCCCAGGAAATCCTTGCTACGAAGTTGTACAGATTTATTCAGGAGCACAACCCGTACGGGCAGGAGATAGTGATAATTGGAGGAGCCGACGAGGCCGGTGAGTTCAGGGTCTCGCCTTGGTTAGGGGAGGTGATGCCTGCGGCCGGCGAAGTGGCCGGGATAGAACTAACCACCGACATGAGGGAGAAAGACAAGGCTCGTTATAGATTCGACGGAGCCGTGGTGGAGCGTATCCATCCGCAGAAGACCGCAGGGGTACGCAGGACGAGTTTGAGCGGCGAGGGCGTTTGGGGTGGATTGGTCTGGGGCGCGCCGGCCTATGCGGCTAGATCGAGCCTCTGCTCCGGAGCCCAGTTCCATGGAAGGAGTTCGTCGAGCCGGCTCTGCGGGGTTCCTGCGATCCGGCCGAGCACGTCGGCGAGCCAGGCCTGGGGATCGACATCGTTGAGCTTGGCGGTACCGATGAGGGTGTACATGGCGATCGCGCGCAAGCCGCCGCGGTCGGAGCCGGCGAACAGCCAGGAGCGTCTGCCCAGGGCCAGAGGCCTGATTGCGCGCTCCGCGGCGTTGTTCGAGAGGCAGATACGTCCGTCGTCGAGGAACCGGGCGAAGCCGTCCCAGCGCTTCAGCATATAGTCCATGGCCCTGGCCACGGGGGCATGGCGCGACAGCCCGGCACGCTCGGTGCGCATCCAGTCCTCGAGGTCGGCGAGGAGCGGCGCGCTCCGCTCGCGCCGTACCGCGCGGCGGCGCTCAGCGGTCTCGCCGTTGATCCCGCGCTCGATGTCGAACAGCGCATCGATCCGCTTCACCGCCTCCAGCGCCAGCGGCGAGACCGGCGGCGCATGTCTGCTGCGCCTCTTGCCGGCCGCGATGTCGGCGAGCTCGTAGAACTTGCGCCTGGCGTGC
>JAJEAZ010000572.1 GCA_022824105.1 Alphaproteobacteria bacterium | reverse complement strand
GCGCGCCGACACGGTGCCGCCGATAGACACGCTGATAACGGAGGTGCCGGCGAGCTCGCACCCCTTCGGCATCCGCCCCGGCGGCGAAGGCGGCACCACGCCCGCGCTCGGTCTCGTCGTCAACGCCGTCTGCCACGCGCTCAGCGACCTCGGCGTCCGCCACATCGAGATGCCGCTGACACCTGAGCGCGTCTGGCGGGCAATCCGGGACGCACAGCCCAGCAGCAGCGGGAGCGCGGTTCGATCCGGATGAACCGACAGTCTTCCGGATCCGGGGCAGGGTTGCCTGTCGCCGGACTTCAGCGGAGGCAATGCAGCAGGGCTGCCGGGCAGGGCAATCGCTTTTGGGGCAGTCATGCCGCGGCCCGTATCAGGTTCAGGAGGAAGTCGTCGTTCCATGCGGCAGCCCGAGAAAGGCCGGGAGGTTCGTCCCTCTCAGTGCGCCATGAAGACCGGGAGCGTGCTTTCCGCGAGGATGTGGCTGGTGGGGCCGCCCAGGATCATCTGGCGCAGCCGGCTGCTGGTGTAGCCGCCCTTGAAGACGAGGTCCGCCCCGAAGGCGGCGGCTTCTTCCAGCATTGCCTCGCCGGCGCTCCGCCGCCCGCGCTCCCGCACCGCCGCCTCCACCGGCAGGCCGTGGCGCGAAAGCCCTTCCGCCATCTCCGCCGCGCTCGGGCCCGGCACGAACACGCCCTCGACGGTCGCCACCAGGATGCGCTCCGCCTGCTTCAGGAACGCCATGCCCATGGCGATGGTGCGCGCGGTCTCCGTGCTGCCGTTCCAGAGGATCGCGATGTTCGCGCCGAATCCCTCCGGCGCCTGCGGCGGGGCGACCAGCATCGGGCGGCCGCTCTCGAACAGCACCGCCTCCAGCGTGCTCATGGAGGGCGAGTCGCCGGAGCCCGTGGGCCGGCCCACCACGGTGAGGTCGAAGGCGCGGGCGCGCTCCGAGACATCCAGATGGCGCGCGACCTCCTCCCGCCATGCGTACGAGCGCCCTTCAAGCGCTGCCTCGAAACGGGTGCGCGCACGGCCGGACGCCTCGTTGTCGCGGCGCTCCAGATCGTCGAGCAGGGCCGGCGACGCTGCGTCCGCCGCGCCGGCAGCCATGATGTCGGGCAATGAGCGGCGCTGGTAGAAGCCCTCGACATGGGCGCCGAAACGCCCCGCCACGATCCGTGCGCAGGCCAGCATCGAGTCGAGCCCGCCCGCCTCGTTCATCGGCACCAACACGGTTTTCATACGTCCCTCCTTCCGCTCCGGCTGCACGGGCGCCTCCCCATGCGTTCGATTTGCGGCAGTCTTATGAAATCGCGTCAAAATGCCGCAGTCAATAGCGCGGCATTCATGCCGGCGGCAGCGGCCTCGCCGCGGCGCCCCAAGCCGCCCGCCGGCCTCCGGTCATGCGCTGTGCGGGGCGAGAATCTGCCGCACCGCGGCGACATCCTGCAGCTTGTCGAAACCGGCATTGATCTCCTCGAAGCCGATCTTGCGGTCGATCAGCCGGTCCACCGGCATCCGGCCCTGGCGGTAGAGGTCGATGAAGCGCGGAATGTCCCGGACCGGCACGCAGCTTCCCATATAGGAGCCGAGGATGGATTTCTCCTGGGCCACCAGTTCGCCGTGGTTGAAGCTGAAGTCGGCCGCCGCGGGCGAGAGGCCGGCCGTGACCACGGCCCCGCCGTAGCGCGTGCTCTTCCAGGCCGTCTCCATCGCCTTGATCGTGCCGGCGAGCTCGACCGCGAAATCGACGCCGCCGCCCGAAATGTCGTGGATCTGCTCGATATGGTCGGCGTCACGGGCATTGACCGTATGGGTCGCGCCCAACTGCCGCGCGAGACCGAGCTTCGAGTCCTCCAGATCGACCGCAATGATCTGCCCGGCCCCGGCGAGTTTCGCGCCCAGCAGGCCGTTCAGCCCGACGCCCCCCAGCCCGATGATCGCCACGCTGTCGCCGGCGCGCACCCGCGCCGTGTTGATGACGGCGCCCGCCCCGGTCATCACCGCGCAGCCGAAGATCGCGGCTTCCTCAATGTCGATGGACTTGTCCACCACGACGCAGGTGCCGCGGTCCACCACCGCATATTCCGCCATGCAGGAAATGCCGGTGTGGTGGGCGATATATTCGCCGTTCAGCTTCAGGCGGCGTTCGCCGGACATGAGCTGGCCCTGCCCCTTGGTGCGCGCCGCGGTCTCGCAGACCTGCGGACGCCCTTCGAGGCAGCGCCGGCAGCGCCCGCAGGCGGAGCCGAACTGGAAGACGATATGGTCGTCCGGCTTGATGTCGTGGACGCCGGGGCCCGCTTCCACGCAGATGCCGGAGCCCTCATGGCCCAGCACCATCGGCACCGGCCGGGGACGGTCGCCGTTCAAAAGCGAGAGGTCCGAATGGCAGAGGCCCGCCCCGCCGATCTTCACCAGCACCTCGCCCGGCCCCGGCGGCTCCAGCTCGACCTCCATGATCTCCACGGGCCTGCTGTGGGCGAATGGTTGCGGCGCCCCGCATTGCACCAGAACGGCTGCGGTCATCTTCATGTTTCGGGTGTCCTCTCGGTTCCGGGTCCGGCGTGGCGCAGGATAGCGGAGCCGGGGCGCGGCAAACAGCCAGCCGAGGCCCGCCCGCTTCGCTTGACCGTGCGGGCGAATGGTGGATGCTCGCCCGTTCCTTTTTCGAGAGCAGGATTCATGGTTAGCCAGACCGAGGGCGAGTTCCTGTGCCTTCACGAGATCGTCCACCGCGCGCACAACAATCTGAACCAGAATTACTGGGATTATCTGGCGGGCGGCAGCGAGAGCGAGGCGACGCTCCGGCGCAACCGCATGGCGCTGGACCGGCTGGCGCTCAAACACCGCGTGCTCCGCGATGTCTCCAGCGTCTCGGCGCGCAAGACCGTGCTCGGCCAGGACCTCCGCCTGCCGGTGCTACTGGCGCCCATCGGTTCGCTCCAGAGCTTCGACCCCGACGGCGGCGCGGCGGCGGCGCGCGCAGCGCATGCCTTCGGCACCATGAACATCCAGAGTTCCGTCTCCGAGCCGGGCCTCGAAGAGACGGCCGCCGCCGCGCCCAACCCCAAGGTGTTCCAGCTCTATGTCCGGGGCGGCGACGAGTGGGTGGACGACATCGCCCGGCGCGCGATCGCCGCCGGATATACCGCCTTCTGCATCACCGTCGATACCGCCCGTTACAGCCGGCGCGAGCGCGACATCGCCAAACGTTTCGTCAAGCCCTGGCGGATCGACAACCGCAACATGGAGTTCCAGGGCGCCTTCAACTGGGACAATGTCAAGCGCTTCAAGGACCGCCACGACATCCCGCTCATCATCAAGGGCATCGGCGCGGGCGAGGACGCCGCGCTCTGCGTCGAGCACGGCGTCGATGTCGTCTATGTCTCCAATCATGGCGGGCGCCAGCTCGATGCCGGGCGCGGCGCGCTGGACATGCTCCCGGAAGCGGTCGAGGCGGCGGCAGGCAAGGCTGAGGTCTGGGTGGACGGCGGCATCCTGCGGGGCACGGATGTCGTGAAGGCGCTGGCGCTCGGCGCGAATGCGGTCGGCATCGGCAGGCTGACGGCCGCTGCGCTCGCCGCCGACGGCGAAGCCGGCGTCGTCACCATGCTGGAGCTGCTGGAGGACGAGGTGGTGACCGCGCTCGGCCTGATGGGCTGCACCGGCTGGCAGGAGCTCGGTCCGGAATTCATCGCCCGCTCCGGCCTGACCGCCCAGCCCTCCGTCTTCAGCGGCTACCCGCTGCTCGACCTTGCCGAAACGGGTTATAACTGACCGTTGTCGCGTCCCCGACGGACGCGGCCCGGCGGCTGCCCCCGCAGCGGAGGCCGCCTTTTCGCAACCGGGAGACTGAACCCAGCATGACTTCGCGTATCCTGACCGGCCTCGTTGCCGGCACAGCCGCTCTCGCCTTCGCAGGCGTTGCCGCGGCCGACGGCCATGCGCCGAAACTTCCGAAATCCATGGTCTGGAGCGCCTACGATCTCGGCTCCTCCGGCTATGCCGAAGCCGCAGGCATCGCCAATGCGTTCCGGAAGAATTACGGCACCCGCATCCGCATCGTGCCCGCCGGCACTTCCATCGGGCGCCTTCTGCCGATTACGACCGGCAAGGTGTCCTACGGCTTTCTCGCCAACGAGGCCTTCTTCGCCGCCGAAGGCACCTACGACTTCGGCGTGCGCGAATGGGGGCCGCAGAACCTCCGGATCGTCGTCGGCCGCGTCGCCACGGTCGGGCTCGCTACGGCCGGCGATATCGGCGTCAAGGAGATCTCGGACCTGAAGGGCAAGCGCATCGGCTTCGTGAAGGCGAACCCCTCCGTCAATGTAAAGAACGACGGCTACCTCGCTTTTGGCGGCCTCACCAGGGACGATGTGGAACAGGTCTGGTTCGGCAGCTACCGGGCCATGAAGGACGCGTTGCTCGCCAACCAGCTCGACGCCTTCGGCAGCGTCACCACCTCGGCCAACATGCGCCAGATCGAAGCGAGCCCGCGCGGCATCTACTGGCCGCCTTTCCGGCCCGAGAACAAGGCCGGCTGGGACGCGATGACGAGCATTA
>JAJEAZ010000383.1 GCA_022824105.1 Alphaproteobacteria bacterium | reverse complement strand
CAGAAACAAATGGTCGCGAAAGGGGAAGGTCGCCGCCGCCAGCTGAACCACGCAAGACAAGCGGAAAAAACGCCTTCCGGTGAAGGACCTTCCACGTCCCGTTAAGTCAACAGCGCCGATTCCTTAAGTCAATGCCATTGGGGGGCGGGGGGCTGGGTCTCGCCATCTGCAAGGGCCTCGTGGAGGCGCATGGCGGGCGCATCCGGGCCGAGAGCGCGGGGCCGGGCCAGGGCACGCGCGTCACCTTCACGGTGCCCCTGGCCGGAGAGGCGGGTGACGAAACCGGCATGGCGAAGAGCCGTCGCGAGGCGGCGCGTCGAACGGCGGAGCGTCCGCGCATCCTGGTGGTGGACGACGACCCGCACATGCTGCGTTTCCTGCGCGACGCGCTGCTCGGGGAGGGATATGCGCCGATGGTCGCCGCCGACCATCATCAGCTTGGCGAGGTGCTGGAGGCGGAAAAGCCCGTGCTGGTCGTGCTCGACCTGGTCCTGCCCGGGACCGACGGCATCGAGCTGATGGAGACGGTGCCGGGGCTGGCGGACCTGCCGGTCATCTTCATCTCCGGCTACGGACGCGACGAGACCATCGTGCGGGCGCTCGAGGCCGGCGCAGAGGACTACATCGTCAAGCCGTTCTCTCCGACAGAGCTGACGGCGCGGGTCGGAGCGGCGCTTCGCCGGCGCGCAGAGCCCGTCCCGTTCGTGCTGGGGGAGCTTTCGATCGACTACGCCCACCGCAGGGTCTCGCTCGCGGGGCGCGCGCTGGAGCTGACGGCGACCGAGTACGACCTCCTGCGCGTTCTCTCGCTTGCCCGGGGACGGGTCGCGACCTACGATGCGCTGCTGCACCAGGTGTGGAACGGGCGCAGCTACGCCAGTCCCAAGCTCGTGCGCGCCTACGTCAAGCGGCTGCGCGGCAAGCTCGGCGAGGACGCCGGCAAGCCGACCTACATCCTCACGGAGAGGCGCGTCGGCTACCGCATGCCGCACCGCGACGAAATCCAGCGGCCGGCCTGACGGCGCGCGATGCCGCGGGCCGCCTCGGCATCCGGCGGCGAACGTCCCCGGTCGCGTCAGGGGTGAAGGATCCTCGGGCGTCCCCGAATCGTCGATGGCGACGATGCAGCCCAGGTTCGCGCCGGTGCATGCGCGGGCTGCCGGCATTGAGCCGGTTGAGGACGGCGCCCGCATTGACGCGGCACTTTCCCGCGGCAAGCCGGGTCCTCCGGTCGCGAAGGAAGTGGCCCCGGTCCGTTCCGCGGGGCAGGCCCGCAGTCTCTTCGGCCGTGTCAACGATTCCCGGAAGCGGCATCAGCGGATCACGCGGCGCGGTCATGGACCGTCTCCCTCGACGGGTCGATACGCGCCTGCAGCCGCTTGTTCCTGATCGCGCAGCTGCAGCGCGACCTGTACGGCTCGCGCTCCGAACGGCGCAGCGAAGGCCGGGACGGATCCGAAGGCGACGTATGCCCGGGCCAGCTCGTCGACCCAGGATCTCGAGATCCAGAAATCCAGGCTCGCGGCGGCAGGTTGCGAGGTCATGCGTACCGAGACCGGCTCCGGTGCATCCCGCGAAGGCCGCGCCGAACTGCAGGACATCCTCGACTTCTTGCGTGAAGGCGACGAACCGGTCGTTCATCGCCTCGACCGGCTCGGCCGCTCCACCCGCGACGTGCTGAACCTGGTCCACGAGCTGGACGCCCAGGGTGCATCGCTTCGCGTGCTCGAACCCGAAGTCACGACCGCAGGCGATCTCGGCCGCATTGTTGTCACCGTTCTCGGCATGGTGGCCGACATGGAGCTGAAGTTCATCCGTGACCGCCAGCGCGCCGGGATCGAGGCGGCGAAGAGGAGGGGCGTCTACAAGGGCCGGAAGACGCAGGTCGACGAGGAGAGGATCAGGCAGCTTGTGGCCGAGAAGGTCCCGAAGGCGAAGATCGCCCGAGACCTCGGAAGCAGCAAGAACACCGTGGTCGACATCGTGAAACGGCACAGGCAAGCCGGATAAACGTGCATTCTCGCGGCGCTCGGCATCAAATGTGCGGGCAATCGCCCGTGAACGCGACGTGAGGCGACGGCAAAACGCTTGGAGCGTCATTTCGCCCGTGCCGGAATCGACCCGCTCTAGCCCAGTACGAAGTCGGGCAGCCAAAGTGACAGGTCGGGCAAGAACGTGACCGCAATCAGCAGCAGGATCATCAAGGCCAGGAATGGCAGGACACCTCGAATCACTTCGTTGACCGGAGCGTTGGTGACGCCCGACAGGACAAAGAGATTCAGGCCCACCGGAGGGGTGAGCATCGCAATCTCGATGCTGATGACCACGACAATCGCAAACTGGATCGGATTTATGTCGAGCGGGCCGAAGAGAGGCAGCACCAGCGGCACGATGATCAGAACGATCGAGAGACCTTCGAGAACCGTACCGAGAAGGAGCATGATTGTGCAAAGGATCAGCAGGAACTGCCAGGCCTGGACATCCATCGCCACCGCGGCTTCCACCATGCGGACCGCCACACGGGT
>JAJEAZ010000725.1 GCA_022824105.1 Alphaproteobacteria bacterium | reverse complement strand
GGCGCCGCCCGGATAGCCGAAGACCGCCTCGACACCCTGATCGACGAGGGCTTTGACGATCATTTCGGCGCCGGTCATGGTCCTGACGGTCATGGGCCTGTTTTCCGCATTGGAGGAAAGCGCGCGACCCTAAACACCGGCCAACCGCCGGTCAACAGGCGGGACGGCATGTCCGACCTCCTGCGGAAGCCCCTTACGACGGCCTGTTACGGGCTGTGAACGGTCTCCGGCAGGCTGGCTATTGCGGCGGCGGGAAGGTCGGGAGAATAGTCTTGCCGGAAGATCGCGTCGGCGCTGAGCCGGTTACGGAACCAGGTGCGCTGGCGCTTGGCGAAACGGCGCGTTGCGAAGACCGCGCGCCGTTCGGCTTCGTCGAGCGGGATTTCCCCGGCGAGGCAGGCGTGGAGAGCCGGCAGGCCGAGCGCCTTCATCGCCGGCAGATCGGGGTCCAGGCCCCGCAGGCGCTCCGCTTCCTCGAGCGCGCCGGAGGCAAGCATGGCGCGGAACCGTTCCTCGATGCGCGCGCGCAGCCGGTCGCGCGGCGGGTCCAGCAGCACCGTCCAGGCGGAGAGCGGGGCAGGGCGGGGCCGCGCCTGCCAGTCGCTGAGCGGCGTGCCGGTCGCCTCGAACACGGCCCAGGCCCTCAGCAGCCGCTGGCGGTCGCCGGGCGGCACGCGCCGGGCGAGTTCCGGGTCGCGTGCGGCGACCTCGCGGTGGAACCCTTCCCCGCCGAGCGCTTCCCGCCGCGAGCGGGCCGCTGCCTCGATCTCCGGCGCGACCTCGGGCATGTCGGAAAGGCCCAAGAGCAGCGCCTCGATATAGAAGCCGGTGCCTCCGCAGAAAACGAGCGGGCCTGCATCCGCTTCCGAGAGCGTTTCCAGCGCCATTTCGCGCCAGCGCGCCGCGGAGCAGCGCTCCCACGCAGGCAGGACGCCGTAAAGGCGATGCGGCACGCGCGCCTCGTCTTCCGGACCGGGCCGCGCCGTGAGCACGCGGAGTTCGCGATAGACCTGCATGCTGTCGGCGTTGACCACCCTGCCGCCGAGCGCGGCCGCGATTTCGAGCGCCAGCTTCGATTTGCCGCTCGCCGTCGGGCCCGCAATGACGATGATGGGCGGCATGGTGCGGGAAACGGGCATGGGCTGGGTGGCCGTGGCGTTGGCGCCGGAAGGCGAGGCGCTGGACGACGCGATTGTCGCGCGCCTCGCCGGGCGGCTCAAGGCGGGTCCCGCGCGCCGGCTCGGCCCGGATGCCGTCGAGATGGCGGTCGCCTCGCCCGACGCGGAACCGGACGAGCCGGGAATCGACTGGGCCGTGCTGCCGGCGGGCGGACGGCGCAAGCGCCTGCTCATCGCCGACATGGACTCGACGATGATCGTCGGCGAAACGCTCGACGAACTGGCGGCGGAGGCCGGCATCGGCGAGCGCGTGGCCGCGATCACGGCGCGCGCCATGAACGGGGAGCTCGATTTCGAGGCGGCCGTGCGGGAGCGGGTCGGCTTGCTGGCGGGGCTTCCTGTCGCGGCAGCCGGGACAGTGCTGGCGCGTCTGCGCCCCATGCCGGGCGCGCGCACCGCTGTGGCTACGATGCGCGCCTCGGGCGCCCACTGCATGCTGGTATCCGGCGGCTTCACCCTGTTTGCGGAGCCGGTCGGCGCACGGCTGGGCTTCGACGAGGTGCAGGCCAACCGGCTCGAAGTCCGGGATGGCCGGCTGACCGGCCGCGTGCTGGAGCCCATTCTCGGCCGGGACGCCAAGCTCCGGGCGCTGGAGGAGCGCCGGAGGGCGCTCGGCCTCTCGCACGGCCAGACGCTTGCGGTCGGCGACGGGGCCAACGACCTTGCCATGCTGAGCGCGGCCGGCCTCGGCGTGGCTTTCCGCGCCAAGCCGGCCGTGGCGGCTGAGGCGCGCGTCCGGGTGGACCGGGCCGGTCTCGACGCCCTGCTGTACCTGCAGGGTTATGCGCGCGCCGACTTTGCGGGCTGAGAGCCTCTAGTTGGCCTGGCGCTTCAGGAAGGCCGGGATGTTGAGCTGATCGTCGTCTTCGGCGGGAGCCGGAACCGCGCTGCCGCTGCCGATGCTCACGTCCAGGACGGGGGGCTCCTTGGCGGCTTCCCCGGTTTCCCGTCCCAGAAGGCCGGGCAGGCCGAACCAGCCGCGCCGTTGCGGAGCCGCCGGCGCTGCGGGCGGCGTCTCCGGCTGGGCGGCGGTATTGCTGAACAGCTGGGTCTTGCGCGGCGGAGCCGCGCTCTCCGGCATGAAGGGCCTGCCATATGCGGCCGGGCGCACCTGCGCGGGGCCGGCGTCTTCCGTCCCGGCCGCTTCCGGCCCGGCGGCTGCCTCTGCTTCGCCGGTCTCCTCCGGCGCTTCGGCACCGTCCGCCCGCGCATCCTGCGGAGCCTCTTTCTCTTGAGCCTCGGCCGCCGCTTCCCTGGCCGGTTCGTCCGGAGCGTCCTCCGGCTCATCCTGCGCGACCTCGCCGGTCGCGCTGCGGTCCAATGCGTCGTCGTCCGCAGGCGGCTGCCCGGTCTCGATCGCCGGAGCGACCGGATCGGTTTCCCGCCTGAGCTCCGAATCGATGCCGGTCGCGACCACAGACACGCGCATCTTGTTGTTCATGCTCTCGTCGAGGGTGGAGCCGAAAACGATGTTGGCGTTGTCGTCCACTTCGCGGCGGATGCGGTTTGCGGCCTCGTCCACTTCCATCAGGCCCATGTCGAAGCCGCCGGTGATGTTGATGAGCACCGCCTGCGCGCCCCGCATGGAGGTGTCGTCCAGGAGCGGATTGTCGATGGCGGCCTCGGCGGCGTCGATGGCGCGGGTTTCGCCCTCGGCCTCGCCGGTGCCCATCATCGCCTTGCCCATCTCGCGCATGACGGAGCGGATGTCGGCGAAGTCGAGATTCACGAGGCCCGGCTTGATCATCAGGTCGGTCACGCCGCGCACGCCCGACTGCAGCACCTCGTCCGCCATCTGGAACGCCTCGGCCAGCGTCGTTCGCGGGTCGGCGACCTGGAAGAGGTTCTGGTTCGGGATGACGATCAGCGTATCGACGAACTTGGCGAGCTCGTCGATGCCGTTCTCGGCGGCGCGCATCCGGCGCGTGCCCTCGAAATTGAAGGGCTTGGTGACGACACCCACGGTCAGCACGCCGCGCTCGCGCGCCGCCCGGGCGATCACCGGAGCGGCGCCGGTGCCGGTGCCGCCGCCCATGCCGGCGGTGATGAAGAGCATGTGGCAGCCTTCGACCTCGGCCATGACCTCGTCGAGCGCTTCCTCGGCGGCGGCCCGGCCGATA
>JAJEAZ010000177.1 GCA_022824105.1 Alphaproteobacteria bacterium | reverse complement strand
CGGCCCCGGCGCCCGCGCCGCCATCGAGGAGGCGGCAGCGTCCGACGGTATCCTGGTCTCGGCGATTACGCCGTGGGAAATCGCCCTGCTGGTCGCGAAGGGGCGGCTGCGGCTCGGCCGCGAAGTCGGCGCCTGGCTCGAAGCCGCGCTTGCCCTGCCCGGCATTGTCCTGGTCCCTATCGAGCCCGCAGTCGCGGTGGACAGCACCAGACTGCCGGGCGACTTCCACGCCGACCCTGCCGACCGGCTGATCGTCGCCACCTCGCGGTATCGCGGCGTTCCGCTGCTCACTGCCGACCGCGCGATCCTGACCTACGCGGCGAGCGGCCATGTCCATGCCGTGGACGCAGCCGCGTAGCGTTTGCGGCCAGCCGCGCCTCCGTCCTATCCTTGCTGCCCATGACCGCGCCCCGCCCCATCGCCAGCCCCTGCGTGAAGGTCTGCCGCATCTCGCCCGAGACGCAGGTTTGCGAGGGGTGCGGACGCCGGCTCAAGGAGATCGCAGGCTGGGCCCGGATGACCGCGGAGGAGCGCGACGCCATCATGGCGGACCTGCCGCGCCGGCTTGCCGAAGGCGCGGCCGCGCCGGCCTGAGCCGCCGGGTCCGCGGGCGGGCCCGCCTTTGCCGGCCTACTCGTCGAAAGCGGCCGACAACCGGCTGCGTAACTCTCCGGCCCCCGGCGCGTCCAGATCCTGCGCCCGGAGCGCCCAGCGCCACGCCTCGGCCGGATCGTAGACCTCCTCCGGCCCGTTGATGCGGAGCAGGGCCAGATTGAAGGCCGCCTGCCCGATGCCCGCCTCGGCGGCCAGCGCATAGAGCTCCACGGCGCGGGGGGCATCGTCGGTCTCGACCAGCCTTGCGAGGTTGAAACGCGCCTTGGCATGGCCTTGCGCGGCGGCAGCTTCGTACCAGCGCTGCGCCTCGGCCGCGTCGCGCGGCAGACGGGGGTCGGAGTCGAACAGGAGCCCCAGCCGGAACTGCGCCCGCACCTCGCCCTGCGCCGCCGCCTTGCGATACCAGGTCACCGCTTCCGACAGGCTGTTCGCCCCGCGCAGGCCCCGGTCGTGGATATAGCCCAGATAAAACTGCGCCTCGGGGTCGCCCGCTTCCGCCGCGCGGCCGTACCAGCGCATGGCGTCGCCATAGGTCACGACGGGCGGCGGCAGATCGGCCGCGCGGGCCGGTGCGGGCGCGAGGCACAGCAGGGCCAGGAGCCCGCATAGTGCGAGGCGCGCGCCGTTCCTTCCTGTCCCGGTTGCTATTCGCATGGTTGGGGGTTCTCGCAACGCTCCCGCCCATCCCGTGAAACAAAGCGGCGGGTATCCGCGTCCTCGCAGACCGGCACAAGCGTTCCGGCGCCCGAATGCGTCCCTGAGACGCATAATTGTCACAATTCGCGGAAAACGGCTAGGGGGCCGATTGCGGGATGCCAACCCTTCCCCCCGCGAGCCGCCGGCCTTGCAAGCGGTAAACGGGAGATTCAGTATCCGGCTTCGAGGGGGGCCTTGTCATGTATGCACTCAAGGACTTCGGCAGCTTCCATGTCGGCGGCCGGATCGTGACCGTCTCGGGGCAGGAAAAGCGCACCGTCGCGTTTACGCCGAGCCTGGTGCTGGAATACGACCCGAATGGCGAGTTCCTCGTCGAGCAGGTCTATGTCCAGTATTTCATCCCGGCCGAACGGAAATTCCCGCACCCGCTCGTCCTGCTTCATGGCGGCGGGCTGACCGGCGCCTGCTGGGAGACCACGCCGGACGGCCGCCCCGGCTGGCTGCACGACTTCCTCCGCCAGGGCTTCGCCGTCTATGTCATCGACAATGTCGAGCGCGGGCGTTCCGGCTTCTGCGCGCTTGAGGGCGTCTGGGACGGCGAGCCCGTCATGCGCACGGCGGCCGAAGCATGGGACCTGTTCCGGTTCGGGCGGCCCGGGGATTTCGCCGCGGGCAAGCCGTTCGAGGGCCAGCGCTTTCCGCTTCAGGCGATGGAGAGCTTCCAGCGCCAGTTCGTGCCGCGCTGGACCTCGACATCGGAAGCGCAGATCCGGGGCGTCGGCGCGGCGCTCAGGCGCATCGGCCCCTCGGTGCTCATCTGCCACAGCCAGGGCGGCTATCTCGGCAGCCATGCGGCGATCGAAAATCCCGACTGCATTCGCGGCGTCGTCTGCTGCGAGGGCTCGACCCTGCCCGCGGACGAGCAGGTAACGCCGGCGGTGGTCGCCGGCGGGCCATGGCTGCTGCTGCTCGGCGATTTCATCGACTTCTCGCCGCGATGGACCGCCACGCGAGCGACGACCGCCGCCTTCGGCGACCGGGTGAATGCCGTCGGCGGGCAGGCGGAGCTGATCGAGCTGCCCGACGCCGGATTCCCCGGCGCAACCCACATGTTCATGATGGACGAACACTCGGCCGGGATCTCGGAGTGGCTCGGCGCCTGGATTCGCGGGAACTGCTAACCGGCAACTCCCAGCAGCCCGGCATGGACGCTGAGGGCCTTGAGGCCGGAGCCTGTCAGCACCAGGACGAGGTCCTCCTCCGGGATCTGCGGCAGTGCGGCAACGACCACGGCCGAGGTTGGCTCGAGGAACCAGCCGGACCGGGCCAGCCGACGCATGGACTCCAGAATCGCCTCCTCCCCCGCCGCGGGCACCGAGCCGCCGGTGGCGCGCACGGCATCCGCGACCATCTGTCCCCGGATCGGCTGCGCCGTGGCGATGCCGTCGGCGACGGTCGGCCCCGGCGGCAGGGTCCGGCCGTCGAACAGGGTACGAATCGGGGAATTGTTGGCCGCCTGAACCGCATGGAGGCGGGGCAGCGCCTCGATTTCGCCCGCATCCATCAATTCCCGGAAGCCCAGATAGAGGCCGAGTATGTTGGCGCCGTTGCCGCATGGCGCCGCGACGGCGGCCGGCGCGCGGAACCCCAGCTGCTCCCACAGCTCGAAGGCGAGCGTCTTCGTGCCTTCGAGGAAGAAGGGCTGGCGGTTGTGGCTCGCATAGAACGCCCCCTCCGCAGCCGCAAGCGCCGCCCGCTCCACCGCGTCGCGGTCTCCGGCCACCTCCTGCAGCTCGGCCCCGGCGGCGGCGATCTGGACCCGCTTCGCCGCCGGCGCGCTCTCCGGCACCATGATGCGCGCCCGGATGCCGGCGGCGGCGGCGTAGGCGGCGATGGACGCGCCGGCATTGCCGGAACTGTCCTCCAGCAGCGCCTCGACGCCGGCCTGCTTCAGATGCGACATCATGACGGTCGTGCCCCGGTCCTTGAAGGAGCCGGTCGGCATCAGGTGCTCGCATTTGAAGAGCAGCCGGCGGCCCTCCCAGTCCGTCTCCACCAGCGGCGTGAAGCCTTCGCCGAGACTGACCCGGCCTCCGTCCCCGACGCGAATGGCGGCGCGGTAACGCCATAACGAGGTCTCCGACCGTTCGATCTCCTCCCGCGCGAGGCCCCGCCCCGGTGTCAGGCCCAGCAGGCCGCCATCGTCCGGCGCGCGCCAGAGCGCCCGGTCCGCCGGCCAATTCGCGCCGCTGCGCGGATTGATGTAGGAAGCCGCCGCCATCCCGAGCCCTCCGTCCTGCCGCCGCCATCGTGAACGATCTGCGCAATATCGCCATCATTGCCCATGTGGACCACGGCAAGACGACGCTGGTGGACGGGCTGCTGCGCCAGAGCGGGGCCTTCCGCAGCAACCAGCGGGTCGCCGAGCGCGCGCTCGATTCCAACGCGCTGGAACGCGAGCGCGGCATCACCATCCTCGCCAAATGCACCTCGGTCGAGTGGAGCGGCGTGCGGATCAACATCGTGGACACGCCCGGCCATGCCGATTTCGGCGGCGAGGTGGAGCGGGTGCTCGGCATGGTGGACGGCTGCCTGCTGCTGGTCGACGCCTCCGAGGGGCCGATGCCGCAGACCAAGTTCGTGCTGGCCAAGGCGCTGGCGGCCGGGCTTGCGCCCATCGTCGTGGTCAACAAGGTGGACAAGCCGGACGCGCGCCCCTTCGAGGTGCAGGACGAGACCTTCGACCTCTTCGCCGCCCTCGACGCCAACGAACGCCAGTTGGACTTCCCCACCCTGTTCGCCTCCGCCAAGGAGGGCTGGGCGGCGGCCGTGCCGGAAGGACCGCGCGACGGGCTCGGCCCCCTGTTCGAGACGGTGCTGGACCGCGTGCCGGTTCCGCAGGTCAGCCCCGGCAAGCCTTTTGCGATGGCGGCGGCCATCCTGGAGTCGGACCCCTATCTCGGCCGGGTTCTGACCGGGCGGATCGAGAGCGGCGAAATCGGCGCCAACCGGGAGGTCCATGCGCTCCGGCCCGATGAAGGCGTCGTCGAGCGCGCCCGGACGACCCGCCTGCTGGCCTTCCGGGGCCTGAACCGCGTGCCTGTCGAGCGCGCCGCCGCGGGCGACATCGTGGCGGTGGCGGGCCTCCAGACGGCGACGGTCGCCGACACGCTGGCCGCGCCGGAGGTCCTGCGCCCACTGCCGGCCCGGCCGGTCGATCCGCCGACGCTGGCGCTCACCCTCTCGATCAACGATTCGCCGCTCGCCGGGCAGGACGGCGACAAGCTGACCTCGCGGGAGATCCGCGCGCGGCTGATGCGCGAGGCGGAAGGCAATGTCGCCATCCGCGTGACGGAGAGCGCGGAGAAGGACGCCTGCGAGGTCGCCGGGCGCGGCGAGCTGCAGATGGCCGTGCTGATCGAGACCATGCGCCGCGAGGGATACGAGCTCTCCGTCTCGCGTCCCCGCGTCCTTTTCGGGACCGAACCGGAAACGGGCCGGCGGCTCGAACCCATAGAGGAAGTGACCGTGGACGTGGACACCGGCCATGCCGGCGCCGTGGTCGAGAAGATGGGCGTGCGCAAGGCGGAGATGACCGACATGCGCCCGACCGGCGCCGGCCGGCAGCGGCTGGTGTTCCTGGCGCCCTCGCGCGGTCTCATCGGCTATCACGGCGAGTTCCTGGCGGACACGCGCGGCACGGGGGTGCTGCACCGCCTGTTTCACGGCTATGCGCCGCACAAGGGACGGATGGCGGGCCGGCGGCGCGGCGTCATGGTCTCGCTGGAGCGGGGCAAGGCGGCGGCTTACGCGCTCTGGAACCTGGAGGAGCGCGGACGGCTGTTCGTCGGGCCGGGCGACGCCGTCTATGGCGGCATGGTGATCGGCGAATGCGCGCGCGGGCAGGACATCGAGGTCAATCCGCTGAAGTCCAAGCAGCTCACCAATTTCCGCGCCGCCGGCAAGGACGACGCGATATTGTTGTCGCCGCCGCAGGACATGGCGCTGGAGCGCGCCATCGCCTGGATCGCCGACGACGAGCTTGTGGAAGTAACCCCGAAGACCGTGCGGTTGCGCAAGCGTTACCTCGACATGCACGAACGCAGGCGGCAAGCTAAACGCATGGCGGCGGAATAGCGGGAGTAGAGGCGATGGCGCTCGCATGGTCCCACATGGTGCTCTATGTCGAGGATGTGGAGCGGATGCTCGCGTTCTACACCGATGTGCTGGGTTTCGAGGTCACGGACCGCGGGCCTCTCGGAAGGGACGACAGGGAGATCGTCTTCCTGAGCCAGGACCCGGAGGAGCACCATCAGGTCGCCTTCATCAACGGCCGGAAGGAGGCCGGCCCCTCCAACAGCGTGAACCACGCGGCCTTCCGCATCGAGGGCCTTGCGGCGCTGCGCGGCATGGCGGCGGCGCTGGATGCCGAGGGCGTCGCCTACAACCCGCGCAGCCACGGCAACACCTGGTCGATCTATTTCGAGGACCCGGAGCGGAACGGCATCGAGATCTTCTGCGACACGCCCTGGAAGGTGGCCCAGCCGCAGGCAGTCGCCTGGGACCCGGCGCTCAGCGACGACGACCTCGCCCGCTGGACCGAAGAGCGCTTCCGCGACGAACCGGGCTTCGCGCCCGCCGACGCCTGAGCGGGCGGCGCGCCCCATGACCGAAATCACCGTCGCCGAGGCCTATCTGGCGCTGCTCAAGGCGCGCGGGGTCGATGTGCTGTTCGCCAATCCGGGCACCGACTTCGCGCCCATCGTCGAGGCCTATGCGCGGGCCGGGGAGACGGGGCTGGACTTCCCGACGCCGCACACCATCGTGCACGAAACCGTGGCGGTCGGCATGGCGGACGGCTACTGGCAGGCGTCGGGCCGGATGGCCGCCGTCATGGCGCATGTGAATGTCGGCACCGCCAACGCGCTGATGGGCCTCATCAACGCCCGGCGCGACAATGTGCCGATCTTCATGGCCGCCGGGCGCACGCCCGTCACCGAGAAGGGCCGCAAGGGCGCGCGCGACCGCGGCATCCACTGGGGCCAGGACATGTACGACCAGGCCGGGATGCTGCGCGAGGCGGTGAAGTGGGACTACGAGTTGCGCCTCCCCGACCAGCTGGAGGCCGTGGTGGAGCGCGCGCTCGCCGTCGCCGCCACGCCGCCCCGGGGGCCGGTCTATTTCACCATGCCGCGCGAGATCATGGCGGAGCCGCTGCCGGGCTTCCGCCTCTCGCCGGAGCCGCGCCAGAAGCCGGTGTCCCCGGGCCTGCCGGACCCGGCCGCGATAGCCGAAGGGGCCGCCGCATTGTCGGCGGCGGAGCGGCCGCTGATCGTCGCCAACCGGGGCGCCGGCTGGCAGGTGCTGGCGGATTTCGCCGAACGGTTCGCGATGCCGGTGGTGGAGTTCTGGGCAAGCCGCGCCTCGCTGCCGGGCGACCACCCGATGCATGGCGGCTTCGACCCCGGCCCGTGGCTCGCCGACGCCGACGCCGTGCTGGTGCTGGACGCGATGGTGCCCTGGATGCCCGCCGAGCAGGATATCCGGCCGGGCTGCAAGGTGGTGCAGGTTGGCGCCGACCCGCTGTTCTCCGATGTGCCGATGCGCGGGTTTCCCGCCGATGTCGCGGTGGCCGGGGACCCGGCCGCGGTGCTGGAGGCGCTGGCCGCGGAAATGACGGTGCCCCCGAAAGGACGGTACAAGGCCGTCGCCCGCCGCTGCCGCGAGGGGCGGGAGGCGCGCATCACCGCCGCGGAAGCCGGCGGCGCGTCCGAGCCGATGTCGCCGGGCTGGGTCGCCCGCTGCCTCGACCGCGCGCTGCCGGACGACGCCATGATCTTCAACGAGCTGGGCGCGCCGCTGGCGGCGCTCACCGTCCGCGATCCGCTCGGCTATTTCGGCGGGTCGCTCGCGGGCGGCCTCGGCTGGGGGCTGCCGGCGGCGATGGGCGCGAAGCTGGCCCGGCCGGAGCGCATGGCGGTCGCCTGCGTCGGCGACGGCTCCTACATGTTCGCCAACCCCGTCGCCTGCCACCAGGCGGGCGCCTCGCTCGGCCTGCCGGTGCTGACGCTCGTGTTCAACAACGGCGTCTACAACGCCGTCCGGCGCGCGGCGCTCTCGGTCTATCCGGACGGCCATGCGAGCCGCGCCAACACCATGCCGCTGACCTCGCTGGAGCCCGCGCCGCGCTACGACCTCGTCATGCAGGCGAGCGGCGGGCACGGCGAGCGCGTGGAGGACCCGGAGGCGCTGCCCGGCGCGCTCTCCCGCGCCATCGAGACCGTCACCGGCGAAGGCCGGCAGGCGCTGCTGGATATCGCCGTCGGCGTGCCGTAACCGCCCTTGCCCGCCGTCGCCCAAGCGCCGCGTTGCAGGCATATGGGCGGCTGCCTATGATGCGCGGCTTCTTTCCACCGGCCCGGCCTGCCCATGCTGACCTCGCTCCGAAAAGGCGCCGCCTCCTGGCTCGCCAAAATCCTCTTCGCCCTGCTGATCCTGAGCTTCGCGGCCTGGGGCGTCGGGGACTACCTGGCGCCGGAAGTGGAGGACGCGGTGGCGACGGTCGGCGAGTCCGAGATCGGCGCCGAGGAATTCAGGCGCGAATATTCCCGCCAGTTCAATGACTGGCGCCGGCGCTTCGGCGGCAATGTCTCGCCGGAACTGGCCGTGCAGCTGGGTTTGCCGGAACAGGTGCTGCAGGCGGCGGTCCGGCGCCGGCTGGTGGAGCTCGAAGCCGGCCGGCTCGGGCTTGCGGTCGGAGACGGGCAGGTGCGCCGCACCATCGAGGAAGACCCGAATTTCGGCGGACGCCTCGGCGGGTTCGACCGCGCGCTGTTCGAGCGCGTCCTGCTGACCAACGGGCTGAGCGAGGGCGAGTTCGTCGCCATGCTCCGCCGCGACATAACGAGACGCCAGGTCGACCGGTCCGTCGGCCGCCCCGTGCAGGCGTCCCGGAGCATGGCCGAGGCCGTTTTCCGCTACCGCAACGAGACCCGCAGGGCGGTGCTGATCCGCGTCCCGGAGGACACGGCGCTTCCCGACGGGCCCGGCGACGCGGAATTGCGCGCCTGGCATGAAGAAAACCGGGACGCCTTCATGGCGCCGGCATACCGGGCCGTGACGGCGATCGTGCTCGATCCCGACCGGTGGCTGGACCGGGTGGAGGCCGACCCGGACGCCGTGCGGGACGCCTACGAGGCGCGCATAGCCGACTTCACGGTGCCGGCGACACGGCGCGTCCGCCAGGTGCTGTTCGACGACGGTGCGAGCGCGCAGGATTTCATGGGGCAGCTCGCAACCGGCGCCGAACTGGAAGCGGCCGCCGGGGCCGTCGGCAAGACGGTCAGCGATCTGGGCCCGGTTTCGCGCAGCCAGCTGCCGCAGGCCGCGCTCGCCGATGCGGTGTTCTCCCTGGCGGGAGACGGCGTGACCGGCCCGGTGGAGACGCCGCTCGGCTGGCATGTGCTCGCCGTCGACCAGTCCAGCGAGGAAAAGGTGATCCCGTTCGAGGACGTGCAGGAGGGGCTGCACAGGGAGGTGGCGCGCGAGATCGCGATAGAGCGGCTGGCGGACCTTGCCAACGACCTGGACGACCAGCTGGGCGGCGGCGCGGCATTCGAGGATGCGGCGCGCGCGCTCGACCTGCCGCTGTTGACGATCGAGGCGGTGGACGCTTCCGGGCGGGACCGCGCCGGCGAGCAGCCGGAAAGCCTGCCGGCGGAGCCGAACTTCCTGCGGACGGCCTTCTCGACGCCCGTGGGCGAGGACAGCCTTCTCGGCGAACTCGGGGACGGGGGCTATTTCGTGCTCCGGGTGGAAGGCGAGACGCCGCCTGCCGTTCGCCCGTTCGAGGAAGCGAAGCCGCTGGTGCTGGAAGCCTGGCGCGCCGAGCGGCTCGACGAAGCGGCGAAGGCGCGAGCGGATGCGCTGGCGGCCAGGCTGCGGGAGGGCCGGACGCCCCGATCCGTCGCCGGCGGGCTCGCGGTGGAGCAGACGGGCTCCTTCGCCCGCACGGACACCGATCCGGAGATCGGCCTGTCCGGGGCGGTTGTCGAGGCGGTGTTCGCGGCCGACCGTTCCGAGACCGTGGTGGCGCGCGCCGCCGACGGCTACACGGTTGCGGTCGTCGAGGGGATCGAGCCCCCGCCCTACTCCGAGCAGGAGATCGAAGCGATCCGGGAACAGCTTTCGGCAGAGATGGCGGCGGATGTCCGGCAGCAATTCCACGCTGCGCTTCAGGACAGGTTCGGGGTCGCGATCAACAGCGGCCTGCTCGCCCAGTTCAACTGACGGCAAGACCGGATACCGCCAGCAATGATCGAGCCCGGCGACTTTCCCGCCTTCGAGGCCCGCTACCGGTCCGGCCGGCCGCAACTCGTCTGGACCACCCTGGTGGCGGACCTGGAAACCCCCGTGTCGGCGATGATGAAGCTGTCCGCGGGGCGGTCCAACTGTTTCCTGCTCGAATCCGTCGAGGGCGGCGCCATTCGCGGGCGCTACTCGTTCATCGGCCGCGACCCGGACATCGTCTGGCGCTGCCGGGGCGACGAGGCCGAGATCAACCGGCGCGCGCTCGACGACCCGGACCGGTTCCAGCCGTGCGGCAAGGGCACGCTCGACTCGCTGCGCGACCTGATCGAGGAGTGCCGCATCAACGACCTGCCCGACGGCCTGCCGCCGATGGCGGCCGCGCTGGTCGGCTACATGGGATACGACATGGTGCGGCTCATGGAGCATCTGCCGGACGAGCCGCCCGACCCGGTCGGCATTCCGGACGGGCTGTTCCTGCGCCCCACCATCATGGCCGTCTTCGACCTCATCGAGGACCGGATCACCCTGGTCACGCCGGTCTGGCCGGAGGACGGCCTGACGGCCGAAACGGCGTGGCTGCATGCCGAGGAACGGCTCGCGGTCGCCCTGGCCGACCTCGAAGGCGCCGCCGTCGACCGCCGCGAGAGCGCGCCCGCCGCGCTCCCCGACGGCACGCCGCGCTCGAACATGACCCAAGAGCGCTTCCACGAGGTCGTCGAGAAGGCGCGCGACTACATCCATGCCGGCGACGCCTTCCAGATCGTGCCGGCGCAGCGCTTCTCCATCGACTTCTCCCTGCCGCCCTTCGCGCTCTACCGCGCGCTTCGCCGCCTCAATCCGTCGCCCTTCCTGTTCCATCTCGATTTCGGCGGCTTCGCCATCGTCGGCTCCAGCCCGGAAATCCTGGTGCGGGTCCGCGACGGGCGCGTCACCATCCGGCCGCTGGCCGGGACCCGCCCGCGGGGCCGGGACGCTGCGGAAGACCGCCTGCTTGCGGCCGAGTTGCTGAGCGACCCGAAGGAGGTCGCCGAGCACCTGATGCTGCTGGACCTCGCCCGCAACGATGTCGGGCGGGTCAGCCGCATCGGCAGCGTGGAAGTGACGGAGCAGTTCGAGATCGAATACTACTCCCATGTCATGCATATCGGCTCCGAGGTGCAGGGCGAGCTCGACGCGCGCTACGACGCCATCGGCGCGCTGGTCGCAGGCTTTCCGGCCGGCACCGTGTCCGGCGCGCCGAAGGTGCGCGCCATGGAAATCATCGACGAGCTGGAGCCGGAGAAGCGCGGCATCTATGCCGGCTGCATCGGCTATTTCGCCGCGGACGGCTCGATGGACACCTGCATTGCGCTGCGCACGGCGCTGGTGAAGGACGAAGTGCTTTACGTGCAGGCGGGCGTGGGCGTCGTCGCCGACAGCGACCCGGAAACGGAGTACCGGGAAAGCTGGGACAAGGCGCGGGCGCTGATGCGCGCGGCGGAGGAGGCGGTGCGGTTTGCAAGCCATGCGCCCCCTCCGGGCGCGAACCTCCCCGATTCGGCATTGAACCCCGGCTAGAATCGGTAGTAGGCCAAGGGCGAGATCGTTTCCTCCCGAACGCAGGCGCATGGCCAACCTCTTCCAGCAAGCCGCGATCGACAGCGCCTATACCGCCGAGCATGTCGAGGTCCTCGAGGGTCTGGAGCCGGTGCGGCGCCGGCCCGGCATGTATATCGGCTCGACCGACGAGACCGGGCTGCACCACCTTGCCGCCGAGCTGCTCGACAACGCCATGGACGAGGCGATCGCCGGCCATGCGGACCGCATCGAGTTCTCGCTGGACGGCGAGGGCTGGGTCGAGGTGCGGGACAATGGGCGCGGCATCCCGGTGGACCCGCACCCCAAGTTCGAGGGCCGGTCGGCGCTGGAAGTCATCCTGACGACGCTCCACTCCGGCGCGAAGTTCGACGAGCGCGCCTACCGCGCGGCCGGCGGCCTGCACGGGGTGGGCGTCTCGGTCGTCAATGCGCTGGCGGCCGAGCTCGTCGTCGAGGTGGCGCGGGACCGCATCCTGTGGCGGCAGAGCTATGCCCGGGGCGAGCCGGTCTCGCCGCTGGAGAAGGTCGGGATTTCCCGGAACCGGCGCGGCACCACGGTGCGCTTCCGGCCGGACCCGAAGATCTTCGGCAAGGCCGCCCGGTTCCGGCCCGAGCGGCTGTTCCGCATGGCCCGCTCCAAGGCCTGCCTGTTCGCCGGCATCCGCATCGTCTGGAACTGCGATCCACAGCGGCTGCCCGCGAACTCCGAGGTGCCGGCGGAGGCCGAGCTGCACTTTCCCGGCGGCCTCGCGGATTTCCTGGACCTGTCGACCGGGGAACGGGGGCGCATCGCCGACCGGGCCTTCGCCGGGCAGGCCGATTTCCCCGACGGCGGCGGCCGGGTCGAGTGGGCCATCGCCTGGCTCGCTGACGGAGAGGGCTTCTCACACACCTATTGCAACACGATCCCGACGGCGCTGGGCGGCAGCCACGAGGCCGGCCTCAGGCAGGCGCTGATGCGCGGCCTGCGCGCCCACGGAGAGCGCGTCGGCAACCGCAAGGTCGGCAGGATCAATGCCGACGACGCCATCGGCGGCGCCGGCGTCATGCTGTCGGTCTTCATCCGCAACCCGCAATTCCAGGGCCAGACCAAGGAAAAGCTGGAAAGCCCCGAGACGCAGCGCATGGTCGAGCTGACGATCAAGGACCGCTTCGACCACTGGCTCGCCGCCGACACCGGCGCTGCGGACGCGGTCGCGGCCTTCGCCGTGGAGCGCGCGGAGGACCGCCAGCGCCGGCGAGAGGAGCGCGACCGCAAGCGCAAGGCGAACGGCAACCGGCGCGCGCGCCTGCCCGGCAAGCTGACCGACTGCTCCCGGCGCGAGCGCGACGGCACGGAGATTTTCCTGGTCGAGGGCGATTCCGCCGGCGGCTCCGCAAAGCAGGCGCGCCGGCGCGAGACGCAGGCGATCCTGCCCTTGCGCGGCAAGATCCTGAATGTCGCCAGCGCCACGGACGACAAGCTGCGCGCCAACCGCGAGATCGCGGACCTCCAGCTTGCGCTCGGCTGCGGCGCCGGCGAGTCCTATTGCGACGAGGACCTGCGCTACGACCGCGTCATCATCATGACCGACGCGGATGTGGACGGCGCCCATATCGCCTCGCTGCTGATGACCTATTTCCTGCGCGAGATGCCGGGCCTGATCGCAAACGGACACCTCTACCTCGCGCGTCCGCCGCTCTACCGGCTGAGCGCGGGCGGCACCACGGCCTATGCCCGCGACGACGCCCACCGGGTCGAACTGATGGACTCCGTCTTCAAGGGCAAGCGCAAGGTCGAGGTCTCGCGCTTCAAGGGCCTCGGCGAGATGCCGCCCGGCCAGCTTCGCGAAACCACCATGGACCCCGAGGCGCGAAGCCTGCTGCGCGTGGAGATGGAGCCGGAGGAGTCGCTGGAGACCGTGGAGCGGCTGATGGGCCGCAACCCCCGCCACCGCCTCGCCTTCATCCAGGAAAACGCCACATTCGCAGGCGAACTGGACGTCTGAGCGGCTTCCGGTCTCCACACGCACCCTTGCCGGAACAGAAAGCCAACACAGGTGTTGAACGACTCGGTATAGGGGTCATGTTGAGCGCCTTCGGCAACGGGGACGAAACATGAATTGGGCTTCCAGCGAAGTCGTCGCCGTCCTCGCATTCCTGCTGCCGGGATTCGTCGCGGCGGCGATCTTCTATTCGCTGACCTGCTGGCCCCGTCCCGGCGCGTTCGAGCGCATCGTCTCGGCGCTGATCTTCACCGCGCTCGGATACGCAATAACCGAATTCGGCCTATGGGCTGTTGCCGAGATATGCGGGACCGAAAAGACCGGTGAAGGCGACGAAACTGTCGAAGCCATCGGTGCATGGAAACCCCTTCTGTTCATTCTCGTCGCTGCCGTGCTGGGGGTCGGCTTCGCCTTCTTGTCGAACGCCGACATCGTGCACAGGCCGCTTCGCCGGGCGCGTATCACCAGGGAGACATCTCATCCGTCAGAATGGTATTCCGCTTTCGCCCGGCTGGGAGACCGCAGCTTCGTTGTCCTTCATCTGCGGAGCGGTCGGCGCCTTTACGGATACGCCGAGGAATGGCCCAGCAATCCGGGCGAAGGCCATTTCCGCATCGCCAGGCCCGAATGGTTGGACGACGAAAACGAGCAGCCTCAGGAGCCGGACGGCGAGCGGTCGCCGGCGAACGGTGTGGCCGCAATCTTGATACCGGCCGCCGAAGTCTCTATGGTTGAGTTCCTGCCCATGCAAGACAGGTAAGGGAGGCAACGCAATGGCGAAAGAACCGAATGTCCTGCCGCCAGACGCCGTAAGGCCCCCGCCCCCTCCTCCTCCGCCGCCTCCGCCGGAATGGGCGCGCAGGGCTTCGGATTCGCAGCCGAAGAAGAATTAGGACCGCCGTTAGGCCGTTGTGGTAAGGCGCCCGCCGATACACCTGCGCATACTTCTCGCGAATTACCGCTTGCAGCGCCGCTTCCGTTTCTGTAATGGAACAAACAAGAAACCAGGAAGCGCAGAGCGTGGGCGCGGGGAGCCGGCATGGGCGATAAATCGGCGATCGAGTGGACGGACGCGACCTGGAACCCGGTGACGGGCTGCACCAAGATCACGCGCGGCTGTGACAATTGCTACACGGCACGCTTCGCCGAGCGGTGGCGCGGCGTTCCGGGGCATCCTTACGAGCAGGGCTTCGACCTGAAAGAGTGGCCCGGGCGGCTGGATCAGCCGGCGCGCTGGAAGAAGCCGCGCATGATCTTCGTCAACTCCATGAGCGACCTGTTCCACAAGCGGGTCTCGCACCCATTCATCGACCAGGTGTTCGACCGCATGGAGGACGCCTGCCACCACACCTACCAGGTGCTGACGAAACGCTCGTCCCTCATGCGCAACTATCTCAGACGTCGCTATGCCGGAAGCGAAGCGCCGGGCCATATCTGGTGCGGCGTCTCGGTGGAAGACAGCGCGGCCGCATCGAGAATCCGGCATTTGCAGGCCGCGCCGGCGAAGGTCCGTTTCCTCTCCATAGAGCCGCTGATCGGCCCGGTCGGGGAGATCGACCTTACGGGCATATCCTGGGTCATCGTCGGCGGCGAAAGCGGCCCGAACACCCGCCCGATGCAACTGGAATGGGTGCGCGACATCCGCGACCGCTGCGCCCGCGCCAAGGTGCCGTTCTTCTTCAAGCAATGGGGGGGGGGAAGGACACCCAAGGCCGGCGGACGGTTGCTTGACGACAGGGAATGGAATGAGTTGCCCCAGATTGCTGCACCGGAACCCGTAGCCAATACGATGCAGAAGGCAGCCGCTTGATGCAGCCTCAGATCGAACACTATCAACGGCGAGAACAGTCCTATATCAAGCATGTTTTCCTAAATTAGTATCTTGAAGCCGCAGCCTACAAGCTTCTCCAACCGCGACGAGGGGCGCCCGTTTTCAATTTCGTGGATGCGTTCGCCGGTCCATGGCGTGTATCGGACCGCGATGACTTTTCGGATGCTTCCTTCTCGCAAGCACTTGCAACGCTGGAGACGGTTCGACAGCAATTGACAAAGATGGGACGCGCCGGCCTCCGAGTGCGGTATCGGTTCTGTGAACGAAACCCGGAGTCCTTCGTCAAGCTCCGTCAATTTGCGGCCGAGAGACAGGAGTTCGATATTCAGGTTTTCCAAGGACCCTTCGAGGATAATATAGATGAAATCGCTGCCACTTGCCGTGACGGTTTTACCTTCATCTTCATCGACCCTACGGGCTGGAACATAGAATCGGAGAAGGTTTTCTCTTTCCTGAAAGACCTTAACGGCGAATTTCTTTTCAACTTCATGGCTGAAGAGATCAATCGATATGCCGGATGGGAAGGGGTATCCGAATCTGTCGGCCGTTTTCTTGCTGACCCGGCCTGGAAACAGGAATTTATCGATCTGCCGAATGATCGATCAAACGAAGGGAAAATTCTCTACTTGCTGAAAAAGAAAATGAAGGAGGCGATCGTTGCGACCTATTTGCCGGAAATGGGCATATTCCGACCGAGGGAACGTCGGGTGAAAATGCGCCTTCTGCTCGGCACACATCATGTCTTAGGGGTAGAAGTGTTTCGGATGGTTCAGAAAAAAGTGGAGACGGAAGCCGTTTCGACCCGGCAAAGTATTGCAGTCGAGCAGAGTGGACAGCCTTTCCTTTTTCCGAACAGCCAGCTCATTGAGATCGAAGCGAAGCGCGATGGCGTCGGCTGTCCAACGCACATCGAACGCGCCACTGAGATGTTACGTCGTATCGTAAGTCAAGCACCCGGCATCGAGTTTGAAAAACTGACAGGCATGGTGATGGAACTGATCCCGGTTCGGACTACTGATTTAAACAAGATCGCAGTCGCGCTTCGCAGAGCCGCACGGCTTGAATTCGATTTACCCCCACGCAAGCGAACACCACTTCCTGCAACACGGATCTTTCCCGCTTAGCGTTTCCGCCTTCGTCGTTCCTTTTTCCCCCGCACCCCCGCTTCCAGCGGCGCGGGCTCAGTCGAGGTTTTTCAGCCGGTCGGCGATCCAGAGCTTGATGAGCGACTGCCGGGGAACGCCATGCAGCCTCGCCTGCCGGTCGAGGGCGGCGACCACCCAGGCCGGAAAGTCCACATTGACCCGCTTGGTCCCGAGATTGACGCGCTTGGCTCCGGACCAGTCCACATGCGCGCTCACATCCTCGGCACCGTCGAATGCGCGGTCCAACTCATGCGCTTTCATAGCGTTCCACCTCCTCCTTGCGGGCGCGGCGCGGGCGTCGAGGACGGCTTCGGCCAGCGGATCCAGCTTCGGCAGTCCGCCTCGCCGGGTTATTCGCGGTCAGCCCCCCTTGTCCGCCGATGGTAGCCGATCGGGCCCGCGTCCACAGCCTCGCCGTCCTCTAAACGCAACGCCGAGTATCGGCGTTGTCGGGAAACCATGCTTCGTTCGCATTTTTTGAAATAATTCTTTGCAGCGAGCTTGACATTTGGCGGTATGGTGTAGAATGAAAGTAGAGAGAGGCGGCTCCCGGGGCCGCCTTTCGGCTTTTCTGCAGAAAGCGATGGCCGGGGCCGCGAAAAAGACCCCGGCGGGAACGGACGGGCGAGGTGCGTCCGGCGTCTCGCGCGCGCAATCAGGCGCACGAGCCGCGCCGCCGCGATACGCCCACCCGCGGCCCCGCGCGCACGCCCGCGCGAAACGCGCGCAAAACAGGGACACCCGTCCCGCCCTTTGCTTTGCCTGGAAGGAGGCATGGATGATGACCGAAACCGACCCCCGCCAGAACCGGCGGCGACGCTGCCGGAGCGCCTCGCGCCCGCCGCCGCAGGTCGGCCGCGCCGGGCGCACCGGCGACCGGACCATGACGAAACATGACATTCCATGACACCCCGCAAGACTGTGGCCGATGAACAGGGCCTTCGTTCGTCATCCCGGCTCCCGAACCCCACCGGCTTCACACATCTGTCTCGGTCGGCTCAGCGCTGCACGCCCCCAACCGTCGCCCCGGCCCCCGAGCCTACCGCATGCACACATCTCGGTCCGGTGACTTCGCAACGCACGCCTCCAACCGTCGCCCCGGACCCCGATCCGGGGCCCAGCCTCGGTCCTGGCGGCAGTTTCAGCGGTTGAGCCTGCTCTCCACCGGCTGCGGCGGTGACGCGAGTCATGGATGGGCCCCGGGCTCGGGGGCCGGGGCGACGAGAAGAAAGGCCGGGGTGACGACAGACGGGATCCGGGGCGGCGAATCGGCCTGGAGGCGGCCAGGACCATGACCAAACATGACACTTCATGACATTCCATGACACTTTCGGGCCTCCCCTTCCGGAGGCGGCGAAGGGCGCGCCGGGGGACGCGGGGGCGGCCGGTTTTGACAGCCGGCGCGACAGGCCGGACAATCGGGGCGGGGCGTGGAGCCGCTGGACACATTGAGGGGAGACGGTTCGATGGGAATGCTTGACGGGCGGGTGGCGATCTGCACGGGTTCGGGGCGCGGCGTCGGCGCCGAAGTCGCGAAGATGATGGCGGCGAACGGCGCGAGCGTCGTCGTCAACGATCCCGGCGTCGGCG
>JAJEAZ010000356.1 GCA_022824105.1 Alphaproteobacteria bacterium | reverse complement strand
CGCGCCGATGCGCGCCTCCACATAGGGCAGCGCCACCCCGATGGAGCCGAGCCGGCGCTCGCAGGCCGCGGCATGGGTCGTGCCGGGGCCGGCCAGCTCCGTCATGCCCCAGAGCTCCAGCAGGGTCGCGCCGAACGTCTCCTCCACCTCGGCGGCAGTCGCGGGCGGGATGGTCTGCCCGCCGGTGGTCATCCGCTCGAGGCTGGACAGGTCGTATTTGCCCATGGCGGGGTCGGCCAGCATGTACATGAAGCCGGTCGGCACCGCTTCCAGCATCGTCGCGCGGTAGCGCTCGACCGAGCGCAGCATGGCTTCGGCCTCGAACCGCTCCAGCAGCACCAGGGTCGCGCCGCACAAGAGGCCGCAATTCATCACCGCCATGCCGTAGACATGCGAGAGCGGGAGCGCGCTGACGGTGGTGTCGGCCGCCGTCCGGCCGTGCATCAGCGCCGTGCCGGCCGTGCCGACCGCGATGGCGCGGTTCGACATCATGGCGCCCTTCGGATGGCCGGTCGTGCCCGAGGTGTAGCCGATGGCCCCCAGCTCATCGAGCCTGCGCGGACGCGGCTCGAACGCCTCGGGCATGTTGGCGATGAACGCCTCGTAGGTCTCCGCCCCGGCCGGCGCTTCGTCCGACGCAAGCACGACACGCTCGACGGCCGTGCCGGCCAGCGCCTCGAACAGGGCCTCCCCCTTGCCCGGCCCCGCCAGCAGCAGCTTCGCGCCGCAATTGCCGGCGATGTAGCCGATCTCGCCTGCGGTCAGCATGGCGGTGACCGGGTTGAGCACCGCGCCGGCCTTCGCCGTTCCGTAATAGGCCGCCATCCAGTCGAAGGAGTTGGGCGCGCAGAGCGTCACCCGGTCGCCGGGCTCGATGCCCGCGGCCGCGAGCGCGTTGGCGAAGCGGCCCGCCCGGCGGTCCAGCGCCTCGAAGCTGCAGGACACATCCTCGAAAATCACCGCCGGCCTGTCGCCGAACGCCGCCGCGGCCCTCGCCGACATCTCGCCGAGTGTCACCAGCATCGCCGTCCTCCCTGCTCGGTTTCCGCTCCGGCCCGTCCCGGCCGGACAGGGATCGTGACCGGAACGGCGAGACTATCACGACGCAAGGCGCCGGTCCGGCCTTTCCACCGGGTTCGCGCGGCCTATTATCCTGCCCCTCCCGCTTCCGGCAGGAGCGCCTCCCTTGGACCGCAGCCCGCTCCATATCTGGCTCGTCACGGCGACGGGGCTGCTGGCGTTCTTCACCATGGTGTTCTCCAGCACCATGGCGAATGTCGCCATCCCCCACGTCATGGGCGCTTACGGTATCGGGCAGGACCGGGCGCAGTTCCTCGCCACAGCCTTCCTCGCCACCAACACGGCGAGCCTGCTCCTCAACCGCTGGCTGGTGGCGCGCATCGGCCAGCGCAACGCCTTCGCGCTCTCGCTCGTGCTGTTCGGCGTCGGCAGCATGATCTGCTGGTGGGCGCCGAATTTCAGCCTGATCGTGTTCGGCCGCATCGTCCAGGGCCTCTCCTCCGGCATCGTGCAGCCGCTCATCATGGTGGTGCTGTTCCAGGTCTTCCCGCCGGACAGGCGCGGCCTCGCCATGGGCCTGTTCAGCATGGGCGTGGTGTTCGCGCTCGGCCTCGGCCCCGCTATCGGCGGCCTCGCCATCGACCTGCTGGAATGGCGCTACATCTTCCTCGTGCCGCTGCCCGCCGCGGCGCTCGCCTTCCTGCTGGGCTTCATCTTCATCCCCGAACGCGAGCAGCGCGCACAGCCCGAGGCCTTCGACGCGCTGGGTTTCGCGCTCGTCGCCGCCGCCATCTTCCTGCTGACCACCGGCATCGCCTCCGGCCAGCGGGAGGGCTGGTTCTCCGACTACATGCTGGCGATCTGGGCCGGATTCGTCGTGACCGGAGCGGGCTTCGTGCTCTCGCAATGCCGGCCGAACGCAAGCCTGCTCGACCTCAGCCTCTTCCGGAACCTGCGCTTCGCCGCCGCCGGGACGACCAGCTTCGTGTTCGCCTTCGCCTCCTTCGGCACGGTCTATATCTTTCCGGTCTTCGGCCAGATCGTGCCGGGCATGACGGCGACCGAGGCGGGGTCGCTGCTGCTGCCGGGCTGCATCGTGGCGGCGCTGCTGCTGCCGCTGGCGGGCCGGCTTTCGGACCGCTACCCCGCCCCGCTGATCGTCGTCGGCGGCATGGTGGCGGCGATGGCAAGCGCGGTGATGATGGCGGGCGCGGACAGCGACACCGCCTTCTGGACCATCGCGGGCTACCTGCTGGTGAACCGGATCGGGGTCGCCTTCGTTACGCCCGCCATCAACAACACCGCGCTCGCCGCGCTCGAACCCCGCCAGCTGGACAGCGGGGCGGGCGTCGTGAACCTGCTGCTGATGCTGGGCGGGTCCTGCGGCATCAACATCCTGGTCGTGGTGCTGGAGCGGCGCATCGGCCACCACAGCGATGCTTTCGCCGCGACCCAGACGGCGGGCAACGACGCCACGCGCGAACTGCTCGGCCGGGTGGGCGGGCTGCTCGGACGCGCCGGCCTGCCGGACGGCGCGCGCGAGCAGGCCGCGCTCGACTATCTGGGCCACATGGTGACCGCGCAGGCGAACATGCTTGGCTTCCAGGACGGCTTCATCGCCATGGCGGTGTTCTGCATCCTGCCGATGCTGCCCGTCTGCCTGCTGATCGGCAGGACCGCTATTCGACGGTGACGGCCTTGGCGAGGTTGCGGGGCTGGTCCACGTCGGTGCCGTTGGCCACCGCCGTGTGGTAGGCGAGAAGCTGGACCGGGACCGCATAGAGGATGGGCGCGACGAAGGGATCGACCGCCGGCATTTCGACGGATGCCTCGGCATGGTCTCCGACCGCCTCGATGCCGGCCGCATCGCTCATCAGGATCACGCGCCCGCCGCGCGCCGCCACCTGGCGGATGTTGGAGGCGGTCTTGTCGAACAGCCGGTCCGAGGGCGCGATGGCGATGACCGGCACCTCCTCGTCGATCAGCGCGATGGGCCCGTGCTTCAACTCGCCGGCGGCATGTCCGGCGGCGTGGATATAGGAAAGCTCCTTGAGCTTCAGCGCCCCTTCGAGCGCGATGGCGTAGCTCGTGCCGCGCCCGATATAGAGCACGTCGCGCGCGGTCGCGATGCGGTGCGCGAGCGCCTCGATGCCCTCGTCCTGCTCCAGTATGTCCGCCGTGCGCGAAGGCACTTCCAGCAGCGCCTCGGTCAGCCGGCCGGCTTCCCGCCCGTCTATCGCGCCCCGGGCGAGCGCCGCCGCTATCGACAGCGCCGCCAGCACGACAAGCTGGGTGGTGAACGCCTTGGTCGAGGCGACGCCGATCTCGGGACCGGCAAGCGTGTGGATGACGGCATCGCTCTCGCGCGCAATCGCGCTTTCCGCGACATTGACGATGGACACCGAATGCAGGCCCTGCCGGCGCGCGTAGCGCAGCGCCTCCAGCGTGTCGATGGTCTCGCCCGATTGCGAGACCTGGAGCGCCATGCCGCCCGGCTCCAGCGGCGGCTCGCGATAGCGCAGCTCGGAGGCGATATCGAGATCGACCGGCAGCCGGGCCAGGCTCTCCAGCCAGTATTTGCCGATCAGGCCCGCATAATAGGCCGTGCCGCAGGCGGACGCGGTGACGCGGCCGACCGAGGCGAGGTCGATGCCGAGTTCCGGCAGCGCAACCGCGCGCGTCAACGGGTTGAAGAGCGCCCGCAGCGTATCCCCGATCACGGTCGGCTGTTCGTGGATCTCCTTCTGCATGTAGTGGCGGTAATTGCCCTTGCCGATCATTGCGCCCGCAAGCCGGTTGCGGCGCACCGGGCGCTCCACCGCATGGCCATCGGCGTCGCGCACCTCCGCGCCGCTCCGCGAGAACACCGCCCAGTCGCCTTCTTCGAGGAAGGCGATCCGGTCCGTGAAGGGCGCGAGCGCCAGCGCATCGGAGCCGAGGAACATCTCGCCCTCGCCCGGCCCGAAGGCGAGCGGGCTGCCGCGCCGCGCGCCGATCATCAGGTCCGGCTCGCCGGCGAACAGGATGGCGAGCGCAAACGCGCCTTCGAGCCGCTTCAGCGCCGCATGGGTCGCGGAAACCGGGTCCATTCCACCTTCGAGATTGCGGGTGATGAGCTGCGCCACGGCTTCCGTGTCGGTTTCCGTGACGAAGGTGCAGCCCTCCGCCTCCAGTTCGCGGCGCAGCGCCAGGAAGTTCTCGACGATGCCGTTGTGGACCACCGCGACCCGGCCGGTGGCATGGGGGTGGGCATTGGTCTCGTTGGCCGCGCCGTGGGTCGCCCAGCGCGTGTGGCCGATACCGGAAGCGCCCTCCACCGGCTTCGCCGCCACCAGGTCGCGCAGGCGGTCGATCTTGCCTTCGGCGCGCCGGCGGCGGATCGCGCCATTGTCCAGCACCGCGATGCCGGCGGAATCGTAGCCGCGATATTCGAGACGCTTCAGCCCGTCGATCAGCGGCCACGCGACCGGGCCGCTGCCGAGAATGCCGATAATGCCGCACACGGGCCGGCCCCGTCACTCGCCGGAGGACTGGCGGTTGCGCCGCATGCGCAGCCGCGCGGCCCAGCCCTTGCGTTCGGTCTGTTGGGCGCGCTCCACCACCAGCGCGTCGGCCTCGACATTGCGGCTGACGGTCGAGCCCGCGCCCACCACGGCGCCCGGACCGACCGAGACGGGCGCCACCAGCGCGGTGTTGGAGCCGATGAAGGCGCCCGCGCCGATCTCGGTCCGGTGCTTGCGAAAGCCGTCATAGTTGCAGGTGATCGTGCCCGCGCCGATATTGGCTTCCGCGCCGACATACGCATCGCCGATATAGGCGAGGTGGTTCGCCCTCACGCCCGCCTCCAGCACGGCGTTCTTCACCTCGACGAAATTGCCAACCCCCGCGCCCGGCCCGACATCGGCGCCCGGCCGGAGCCGGGCATAGGGGCCGACGCGCGCGCCGCTCCGCACCGCCGCGCCCTCCAGATGGCAGAACGCCCGGATATCGACATTGTCCTCGACCGTCACACCGGGGAGGAACACGGTGTGCGGACCGATGGTCACATCCCTGCCGAAGCGGGTGTCGTAGCTGAGATAGACGGTCTCCGGCATGGGCATCGTGACCCCGGCGTCGAAGGCGCGCTCTCTCAGCCGGCGCTGCATGACGGCCTCGGCGCGGGCGAGTTCGGCGCGCGAGTTGACGCCG
>JAJEAZ010000553.1 GCA_022824105.1 Alphaproteobacteria bacterium | reverse complement strand
GATCGGCTGGCTTCTGAAGGAGGAGCGCGGCGGCGTGGTCTACGAGGCGCCGTCCCGGCTGCGCTCTGCGAAGACCGACCGTCGCCACGGCAAGTCGGCCTCGCGCTGCCCGGCGATCCTCAACCTGGAGAGCCGCCATGTGGAGGTGAGGTGCCCGTTCGACCTGCATTTGGGTTTCGCGCGCGACAAGGAGGGCCGGCCCGGCCTGCGCAACCTTGCGGGTGCGGCCTCGCCGGTGCGGGCGAGCAAGCTTTCCGATCTGGTCCATATGGTGAACGAGGCGGAGTGGCGCTACCCTGACCGCCCCACGGTGCAGATAAGCCTGCCCTGGATATTCGTGTCGGACGAGCCGGTCTATCTCTCGCAGGTCCCGCCCTTCATGCATTACCGGTCCGAGCCCTGGCCGGGTACGCTGTTCGGCGGGCGCTTTCCGATCGACGTCTGGCCGCGCCCGCTGATGTGGGCGTTCGAGTGGCACGACACGGAGAAGGCGTTGCGGCTCTCCCGGGGGGAGCCGCTGTTCTACTGCCAGTTCGAGACCGTGCCGCCGGACCGCCCGTTCCAGCTTGTGGAGGCAGCGCACACGCCGGAACTGGAGGCCTATCTCGAGCATATTTCGGGGGCGGTGAACTACGTCAACCAGACATTCTCGCTGTTCCGCATAGCGCGGGAACGCCGCCCGGCATCGCTGGTGCGGTCCCGGGACCGGTGAAGATGCCGACCGGGTTGCAGGAGAGCGCCGGGCGATGAGCGGCCGGTCCGGAGCCAGTGAGATCCGCGAGGCGCTGTCGGAGGGCCGGCGCTTCCTGGTGACGATCGGCGTGTTCAGCGCGTTCGTGAACCTGCTGATGCTGACCGGCCCGCTGTTCATGCTGCAACTCTACGACCGGGTTCTGTCCTCACGCTCGGAGGCGACGCTGGTGGCGCTTGCGGGCATCGCGGCGTTCCTGTTCCTGATGATGGGCTGTCTCGACCATGCGCGGGCGCGGATGCTGGCGCGTGTCGGGGCGCGGTTCCAGCAGCGCCTCGACGCGCGCGTGCTGGGGGCCATACTGGACCGGGTGGGGCGGGACCCGCAGGACCACTCGGGGCCGGCGACGGGGCTGAGGGACCTTGAGGCGATGCAGCGCTTTGCGTCGGGCCCGGGCCCGTTCGCCTTCTTCGATGCGCCCTGGACGCCGGTCTTCCTGGCGGTGCTGTTCGTGTTCCACTTCTATCTCGGCGTGCTGGCGGTGGTGTCGGGCGTCGTGCTTCTGGCGCTGACGCTGCTCAACCAGTCGCGGACGAAGGCGCTGTCGGCCGATGCCGGGGAGGCGGGGGAGGAGGCGGACCATATCGCGGCCCAGTTCCGGGCGGGCGGGCAGACGGTGCGGGGCCTCGGCATGAGGGACGCGGCGATCGCGCGCGTCTCGGCGGCGCGGGTGCGGGCGCTGGATGCGACGATCGCGGCCTCGGACGTGGGCGGGGTGTTCTCGGTAACGGCGCGCACGCTGCGGATCTTCCTGCAATCGACCATGCTGGGCCTCGGGGCATGGCTGGTGATCCAGGGAGAGTTGACGCCGGGAGTGATGATCGCGGCGTCGATCCTGCTGGGGCGGGCGCTGGCGCCGGTGGACCAGGCAGTGGCGCAATGGCCGGTGCTGCAACGCACGCTCCAGGCGCGGCGCTCGCTGGCGAAGCTTCTTGAGGAGACGCCGCAGGAGCCCGAGCCGATGGCGCTGCCGGCGGCGCGCTCGCTGCTGGAGGCGGAGACGCTGACGGTCGTGCCGCCGGGCGGGAAGAAGCCGACCGTGCAGGGCGTATCGCTGCGTATCGAGCCGGGCCGGGCTGTGGGGATCACGGGTCCGTCGGGATCGGGCAAGTCGACCCTGGCGCGGGCGCTGGCGGGCGTCTGGGCGCCGGCGCGCGGCTCCGTGCGTCTGGACGGGGCGTCGCTCGATCAGTATGGCGACGCCGCGCGGGCCTATCATATCGGCTGGCTTCCTCAGGAGATCGTGCTGTTCGACGGGACGGTGGCGGACAACATCGCGCGGTTCCGTCCGAACCCGGATGCGGAGGCGGTGGTGCTGGCGGCGCGGCAGGCGGGGGCGCATCGCATGATCCTGGGCCTGCCGGGCGGCTACGGGTTCCGGGTGAGGTCGGGCGGCGCGATGCTTTCGGGAGGGCAGCGCCAGCGGATCGCTCTGGCGCGGGCGTTTTTCGACGACCCTGCGGTTGTGGTACTGGACGAGCCGGACGCGCATCTGGATATCGAGGGGGCGGCGGCGCTGAATGGGGCGCTCCGGGCATTGAAGCAGCGGGCCGGCGCGGCGGTGGTGGTGGCGCACCGCAAGAGCGCCTTCGCCCAGTGCGACCTCGTTCTGGAGATGCATGAGGGGCGTCTTGCGGTGCAGCGCCCGGTCCCGGGCGGGCCGGTGCGCGCGCTGCCGGGCGGCGGCGAGGAGTGATGGCGCAGGCTCTGTCGATAGAGACAAGGGAGGGGCCGGCAGGCGCCCTGCCCGCGCCGCTGCCGGACAAGCCGGCCTTGCGGACGGTCTCCATGCGCCGGTGTCTCGTTCTGGGGCTGGCGTGCCTGGCGCTTCTGGGCTGCGGGGTGTTCGGCTGGGGCCTGCTGGCGTCCATATCGGGTGCGGTCGTGGCGGGCGGGCGTGTGGCGACCGAAGGCGGCGAGCAGCTCGTGGAGCATGTGGACGGCGGCGCGGTGGCGGCGATCCGGGTGCGGGACGGGGACCGTGTGACAGCAGGCGATGTGCTGGTGCGGATCGACGGGGCCGCGCTGGAAGCAGCGGCGGCGGCGCTCGCGGCGGAACTGCGCGAACTCGTGGCGCGTCGCAACCGGCTGGAGGCGGAGGCGCTGGAGGCGGACGGGATCGCCTGGGATGCGGAGCTCGTTGCCGACCCGGCGGCGCAGGCGGCGATGGCGGGCCATCGGCGCTTGTTCGAGGCGCGGCGGGCGACGCGCGCGGGCCTTGTGGCGCAGTTGCGCGAGCGCATCGGGCAGGCGCGCCGGCAGATTGCGGGGTTTGAGGCGCAATTGCGGGCGCTCGGGCGGCGCAAGGCATTTGTGGCGGAGGAGCTGAAGGCGAAACAGCGCCTGTTCGACCGGGGGTTTGCGGAACTGCCGGAGGTGATGGCGCTGAAGCGGACCGGGGCGCTGATCGAGGGCGAGGCGGGCGAGACGGAGGCGCGGATCGCCGAAGCGCGCGGGCGCATGGCGGAGATCGAGGTGCAGATCCTGCAGATCGGGGCGGAGCG
>JAJEAZ010000205.1 GCA_022824105.1 Alphaproteobacteria bacterium | reverse complement strand
GGCCCGCGCCAGCATCCCGCCGAGGCGGCGGATGTCGGTCAGGCCCCGCGCCGCGTCGCGGCGGGTCGCGCGCAGTAGCAGGTGGCTCGGCTCGTGCCGGCGCAGCACGTCATAGATGAGGTCGGCGTTGAAGGTGACCTGGCGGCGGGTCTTCTCCCGGCCCGGATGGCGGCGCTCGATCAGCCCCGCCACGACCGCCACATTGCGGAAGGTGCGCCGGAGCAGGGTGGATTCCGCCATCCAGTCCTCAAGGTCGTCGCCCAGCATGTCCTCGGAGAGCAGCTCGTCCACCTCCTCCGCCTCGCGCAGGCTCCAGACGGCGAGCACATAGTCCGACGCGCAGAAGCCGAGCGGGCCGAGCCCCGCGCGCTCCATGCGCCGGGTCACCAGCATGCCGAGCGTCTGGTGGGCGTTGCGCCCCTCGAAGCAATAGGCGACGAGATACCATTTGCCGCCGCGCGGGAAGGTCTCCACCAGCAGCCCGCCCGGCCGCGGCAGCACGGAGCGCCAGTCCTGCGCGCGGAGCCATTCCAGCACGTCGGGCGGGAACTCCCGCCAGCGCCGCCGGTCGGCGAGCAGGCCGCGCACCCGCTCGGCGAGATGCGTGGTCAGCGGCAGCCGCCCGCCCCCATAGGCGGGAATGCGCGGCGCTTCGCCGGTGGCGGCCGAGGTGCGGATGGTCATGTCCCGTATGCCCTCGAAGCGCAGCATCCGGCCGGCGAACACGAAAGTGTCGCCCGGCGTCAGCGTGTTGGCGAAATACTCCTCGACCTCGCCGAGCACGCGCCCGCCGAGCCGGACCTTCAGGGTCACGGCCTCGACGATGGTGCCGACATTCATGCGGTAGCGCCGGACGACATCGGCATTGGCCGCCCGGAGCCGACCGGCGGCGTCGCGCTTCAGCCGCCGGTAGCGCTCATAGGCGCCGAGCGCATAGCCCCCGGTCGCGACGAAATCGACGGCTTCCGAGAAGGTCTTGCGGGTGAGGCCGCGATAGGGGAATGCGCGGCGCACCTCCTGGAAGAGCGCGTCCTCCTCGAACGGGCCGGACGCCGCGACGCCCGCAATATGCTGGGCCAGCACGTCGAGGCCGCCCGGCTCCGGCGCGTCGCCGTCGAGCGTGCCCGCGCGGACCGCGTCGATGGCGGCATGGCATTCCAGCACCTCGAAGCGGTTGGCCGGCACCAGCAGCGCCTTGCTCGGCCGGTCGAGGCGGTGGTTGGAACGCCCGAGGCGCTGGAGCAGCCGCGCGGCGCCCTTGGGCGCGCCCACCTGCACCACGAGGTCCACATCGCCCCAGTCGATGCCGAGATCGAGCGAGGAGGTGGCGACAACCGCCCGCAGCCGGCCCGCCGCCATCGCCGCCTCCACCTTGCGGCGCTGCTCCGGGGCCAGGCTGCCGTGGTGCAGCGCGATGGCGAGGCCGTCCTCGTTGAGGTCCCAGAGCCCGCGGAAGATGAGCTCCGCCTGGGCGCGGGTGTTGACGAACACGATGGTCGTGCGGTGCGCCCGGATCGCGTCGTGGATCTCGCCCAGCGCATAGACCGCCATATGGCCCGACCAGGGCATCGGCCCCTGCATCCGGGCGATGGCGATTTCCGGCGCGACGCCGCCGCGGCCGACCACGGTCTCGACATCCGGCTCCCGTCCGGCGCTCGGCGAGAGCCAGGCGGCCAGATAGTCCCGGTCCGCGACGGTTGCCGACAAGGCGGTCCGCCGCGCGCCGGGCGCCATGCCGCCGAGCCGGGCCAGACCGAGTGAGAGCAGGTCGCCGCGCTTGTTGTCCGCCAGCGCATGCAACTCGTCCACGATGACGCAGCGCAGCGGGCCGAACAGCGCCGGCGCGTCGGGCCAGGACAGCATCAGCGCCAGTGACTCCGGTGTCGTCATCAGCATTTGCGGCGGCTTCCGGCGCTGGCGTTCGCGCTTGCGCTGCGGCGTGTCGCCAGTGCGCGTCTCGACGCCGATATCGAGGCCCATCTCCGCAATCGGGGCCTCCAGATTGCGGTGGATATCGACAGCGAGCGCCTTCAGCGGCGAGACATAGAGCGTGTGCAGGCCGGGCTGCGGGGCGGTTGCGAGTTCGGCGATGCTCGGCAGGAAGCCGGCCAGTGTCTTCCCGCCGCCCGTCGGGGCTACCAGCAGGGCCGAGCGCCCGGCCTCGGCTGCCCGCCACATTTCCAGCTGGTGCGCATAGGGCCGCCAGCCGCGCGCCCGGAACCAGTCGCGGATCGCGGCGGGTTGCGGATGCCCGATGCCTGCCTCCATGCCGCCGCGCTTTCTTCCTCCGGCCCAGGGAGGCCATAGTAGCGCGATGGCGGATGCGCTCGAAGACTGGCTTCGGCCGACGCCGGCGGGCCTCTGGTGCGAGCCGGGCGGCTTCCATATCGACCCGCAGCGCGCCGTCCCGCGCGCGCTGGTCACCCACGGCCATGCCGACCATGCGCGCGCCGGCCACGGCGCGGTGCTGGCGATGCCGGAGACGCTGGCGATCATGGCGCTGCGCTATCCGCGCGACCGTCCGGCCCGGCAGGCGCTGCGCTACGGCGAGACCGTCCGGGCCGGCGATGTCTCCGTCCGGCTGGTGCCGGCGGGCCATGTGCTGGGCTCGGCCCAGGCGGTGCTCGAATATCGCGGGCGGCGGGTCGTGGTCTCGGGCGACTACAAGCGGGCGCCGGACCCGACCTGCGCCGCCTTCGAGCCGGTGCGGGCCGATGTCTTCATCACCGAGGCGACCTTCGGCCTGCCCGTGTTCCGCCTGCCGGACGACATGGCGGAGACCGCCCGCCTGCTGCGCTCGGTCGAGACCTTCCCGGACCGCTGCCATGTCGTCGGCGCCTACAGCCTCGGCAAGTGCCAGCGCCTGCTTGGCCTGCTGCGCCGGGCGGGCTACGACCGGCCGGTCTGGCTGCACCCGGCGCTCGACGAGATGACCGCGCTCTACCGGGACTTCGGCGTGGAGTTCGGCGAAACCCGGCCGCTCGGCGACGCCAGGAGCCTGGCCGGCGAGATCGTGCTTCAACCTCCCGGCCCGGAGCAGAGGACGGACCAGTTCGCCGAGCCGGTGCGGGTGCTGGCTTCGGGCTGGATGCAGAGTCGCGCTCATGCCCGCCGGCGCGGCGTCGAACTGCCGCTTGCCATCTCGGACCATGCGGACTGGACCGGGCTCATGACCACGATTGTCGAGACGGGAGCGCCCGAAATCCGCGTGACGCACGGGTCCCCCGACGCCCTGATCCGCTGGGCGGAGGGCCGGGGCCTCGACGCCCGGCCGCTCGAACCGCCGTCGGGGAGCGGCGGATGAGGGCTTTCGCCGAACTACTGGACCGGCTGGCTTTTGCGCCCGCGCCCGCCGTCCGTGTCCGTCTCATGGCGGACTATCTGCGGCGGACGGGCGACCCCGAACGGGGCTGGGCGGTTGCCGTGCTCGCCGGCGGCCTCGACACCGCCCGCGTCCGGCCGGCGGGCCTGCTTGCGCTCGCGGCGGAGCGGGTCGATGGCGAGCTGCTGCGGCTCTCGCTCGATTTCGTCGGAGACCCGGTCGAGACCACGGCGCTCATCTGGCCGGAGAGCGGGGCCGCGCCTTCCCCGCCGGCGCCCGCCGAGGCGCTGCCTGCCCTTGCCGGCAGTTCCCGGTCGGCGGCGCCGGGCCTGCTCGCCGGCTGGTTCGACCGTTCGGATGCGTCCGTCCGGCTGGCGCTGGCGCAGCTGGCCGCCGGCCGCCGCCCTCCCGGCGTCACGCCGCGGCTCGTGCGGACGGCGCTTGCCGCCGCCTTCCCGGCCGAACTTGGCGCTATCGAAGAGGTCTGGCACACGCAGACGCCGCCATACGAGGCGCTCTTCGCCTGGCTGGAGGGGCGGGCGCCGCGCCCCGAAGCGCCCGCCGGCTTCCGGCCGCTCATGCCGGTTCGCGTGCTCGACGACAAGGCGTTGGCCGGCCTCGACCTCCTCCGCTACCGGGCGGAGCGGCAATGGTCCGGCCTCCGCGTGCAGATCGTTGCGGAAGCCGGCCGACACCGGCTCTACAGCGGGTCGGGCGACGATGTCTCCTTCCTGTTCCCGGACATTGTCGCTGCGATGAAGGGGCTGGAGGGCGTTTTCGACGGCGTGCTGATGGCGGCCGCCGGTCCGGACGGCCCGCCCTGCCGGCCGGGGCCGCCCGAAGCGCTTGAAAGGCGGCTCGGCCGCAAATCCGTCCCGCGCCGCCTGCTCGCTGAAGTCCCGGTCTTCGTCCGCCTCTTCGACATGCTGTTCGACGGCGGCGAAGACATGCGCGCGATGCCTCTGAGCGAGCGCCGGACACGGCTGGAAGCACGGATTGGGGACCGGCCGCGCTTCGACCTGTCGCCGCTCGTTGTTTTCGAGGGACCGGCCGCGCTCGACGCCTTGCGCCGGCAGGGCGTCTCCTTGGTGCTGAAACCCGCCGACGGCCCCTATCGCCCCGCCGGACCGCCCTGGCTCATCGTCAGGGCCGCGCCGCAGACCGTGCGCGCCCTGCTCCTCGCCGCGCGGCCCGGCGGCGTCGGGGAGGGCGGTTCGAGCTACAGCGTCGGCGTCCTCCGGGACGGCGCGCCGGCCGCTGTCGGCGACGCGCCGTGCCGCCTGGCGGCCGGGGAGCGCGAACGGCTCGACCGTTGGGTCCGCAAGCACATCACGGGGAGCTACGGCCCCGTCCGGGCGGTCGAACCGGCGCTGGTGCTCGAGGTTGCGTTCGACGATGTCCGCCCCGCGCCCCGGCGCAAGGCCGGCCTTGCGCTCGAACGCCCGGAGATAACCCGCATTCTCTGGGACCTGCCGCCGGACGCCGCAGACGGCCTTGAGCGGCTGACCGTCAACCGAACCGGGCAA
>JAJEAZ010000422.1 GCA_022824105.1 Alphaproteobacteria bacterium | reverse complement strand
CGGGCGAGACCGGCGTGCTCAGGCGGTGCGTGCGAGGGGCGTGGGCCACCCGACCGTCTCCCGGCGCATATAGGGCGTGAACCAGCGCGGGTCGCTGCGGTATTCGACCCCGCCGCCGGCATGGACCCGCGCCGTCGCCCGGCGCGAGGACAGGCAGAAGCAATGCACGCTCATCGGCATGCCGCCGGTATGCGTGTAGCCGACCTCCACATGGCAGTCGATCACCATGGAGGAGCCGACGAAGCCCATCGGCCCCATGCCGATATTGTTGCCGAGCTCCTTCAGCTCCGCCTCCAGCTTGGCGATGCCGGGATCGGGGTTGGGCTCGCCCACGGGCCGCAGGCAGGCCGCCTGCTTGCCGAGCGTCATGGAGGTGTCCTTGGAGCCGCCGAGCCCGATGCCGACGATGGCCGGCTGGCAGGCAAGCCCGCGCCGCCCGAATTGCACCAGCGTGTCGAGGAAGAAGCGCTTGATGCCGTCCATGCCGTCGGCCGGGAACAGCATCCGGTAGTCGGTGCCGAACAGCCCGCCCTTGTGGACGGTGGTCAGTTCGATCCAGTCGGCGTCCGGCTCGAAGCTGTATTCGATCTCGGGTGCGTTGATGCCGACATTGTTGTCATGGTCGGTGCGCCAGAGCGGATGCACCCGGTTGGGCCTGAGCGGCACGCTGCGCGTCGCCTCGGCGGTAGCGGAGCGGACCGCCTCCTCCAGCGCCACGAACCCGCCTTCCGGCCGCGCCTCGTTGCCGGCCTTCACATAGAAGCGCGGCACGCCCGTATCGGCGCACATGGCGCGGCGGTCGGCCTCCGCCGCCTCCCAGTTCTCCAGCATCGCCTCCAGCACGAAGCGGGACAGTTCATGCTGCTCCTGCCCCAGCATGCCGCGTATGCCGTCGCGGTAGTCGCGCGGGATTTCGATGGCGGCCCGCGCCATGATCTCTGAGGCGGCCTCGTGCAGCAGGTCCCGGGCGATCTCGGACATAACGGTCGGAATAGGCCGGGCGCTTGCGGGCGTCAACCGCCGGTGCGTAGCCCGCATTTCTCACCGGGGTCGCGGTCTGCGTCGCGCCCAGGCGTTCGATCCGCTAGGAGCGGGCCGAAAAGCGTAGCGGAGCCTACGCTTGAGGCTCGCGACGCCGCGGGCGGACGCCTGGGCGCGACCCGAAGGGCGGCGCTGTCGGGCCGACAGGCTGCGTCGAGCCGCTTGCCCGATGCCCCGCATCGCGCTGCCCACCTCTCCAACCCTCCCGCCCCGACACCGCCGCGCAGACCGCGACCCCGGTGAGAAATGCGGGTTAGGTCCGCCATCTGAGCAGGAAACGCTCCAGGCGCGCGATCGACCAGTTCACGGTCAGTCCCATGACGGAGAGGATCGCGACGCCGGCCAGCAATTCGTCCAGGGCCATGAGGCTGCCCGCGAGCAGGATGTAGGCGCCGACCCCGAATTCGGCCCCGATCATCTCCGCCGCAACCAGCAGCACGATGGCGATGGCGGCCGAAATGCGGAAGCCCGGCAGGATCGCCGGGAGCGCGCCCGGCAGGATGATCTTGCGCACGATGGAGAGCCAGGAGAGCCCGAAGGACTGGCCCATCCGGATCAGGTTCCGGTCCACATTGTCCACGCCCCCGTAGGTCGCGACCACGGTCGGGAAGAAGGTGCCGAAGAGGATCGTCGCCACCTTCGACCCCTCGCCGATGCCGAACCAGACCACGAAAAGCGGCAGCAGCGCGATCTTCGGGATCGGGAAGATGGCCGCGACCACCGGCGCCAGCCCGGCGCGCGCGAGCGAGAACAGTCCGATGGAGAAGCCGACGGCGATGCCGAGCAGCGTGCCCAGGGTCCAGCCGGCCAGCAGGCGCTGCAGCGAGGCGCCCAGATGCTTCCAGAGCAGCCCGCTTTCCACGAGATGCGCGAGCGCCGCCAGCGCCTCCGACGGCGCCGGCAGCACCAATGGCGGGATCGCGCCCGTGCGGCACCCCGCCTCCCACAATGCGATTACGGCAATGAACACGAGCGGCCCGACAACGCCGAGCGGCCTCGGCGAGAAGCCGCCGCCCCGGAAGGCCACCGGCCGGCCGCCATCGCCGCGCTCAGCCATCGACCAGCTCCACATCGGCGGCGTGCGCTTCCTCCCGAAGCAACTGCCAGAGCCGGCTGCGATGCGCTTCGAGCTCGCGGGCGTGCCCCGCGCGCACATCGAGGGGCAAGTCGATCTCCAGCACTTCGCGCACCGTCCCCGGCCGCCGCGACAGCAGGACGACCCGGTGCCCCAGCCGGACCGCCTCCCGGAGGTTGTGCGTGACATAGACGCCGGAGAAGCGCTCCCGCGCCCAGAGGTCCACGAGGTCGTCGAGAAGCAGTTCGCGGGTCTGCGCATCGAGGGCGGACAGCGGCTCGTCCATCAGCAGGAAGGCCGGCGACACGGCGAGCGCGCGGGCGATCGCCACGCGCTGTTTCATGCCCCCGGAAAGCTGCCGGGGAAAGGCCGTACGGAACTCCGAGAGGCGGGTGCGCGCCAGCACGCCGTCCACGATTCCCGCGGTCTCCGCGCGTCCGAAGCCGTGGTCCTCCAGCACCAGCCGCACATTGCCCTCGACCGTGCGCCAGGGCAGGAGCGCGAAGTCCTGGAAGATGTAGGTCAGCGGGTTGAGGCAGCCCGGAGGCGGTTCGCCCGTCTGGACGACCTCTCCCCGCTCAGGCCGCTCCAGCCCGCCGATCAGGCGCAGCAGGGTGGACTTGCCGCAGCCGGACGGCCCGACGATGCACACAATCCGCCCCGCCGGGATTTCGAGGTCGATGCCCCGCAGGACCTCGATATCCCCATAGCCGTGATGAAGGCCGGCGAGGCGGAGTTCCATCGCGCCGCCCCCGCCCGGCGGGTCAGTAGGTTTCGACGTAGCTCCCGTCCACCAGCTTGTCGATGCCGATCTCGCCCTTGACCAGCCCTTCGGCCTTGAACCAGTCAAGCTGCGCCTGGACGCTCGACAGGTTCAGCTTCGCGCCCTCATTGAGCCGCATGGCGCCGTTGCGGATCGACGGCGCGGCCTTTTCGTAGGGCCGGCTGGTATAGACATATTTGTGGATGAGCCTGACCGTCGCCTCGGCCA
>JAJEAZ010000306.1 GCA_022824105.1 Alphaproteobacteria bacterium | reverse complement strand
TTCATCGTCCCCAAGGTCCAGATGGACCCCGTCGAGGACCGCGAGGCCGTGGGCGCGCGCCGCCAGCAGGCAAAGGCCGAGCCCGGTGACGAAGGGCAGCCGGTCGCGCGTGTGGGCGGCGCCCAGCTCCTTGGCGAGGTCCGAGGTGCCCATGACCAGCGCCGCCAGCCGGTGCGCGGACCCGGCGATGGCATCCGCCCGCAGCATGGCCAGCGGCGTCTCCATCATCGCCCAGACGGCCATTCCGGCGGGCGCGCCATGCCGGTCGAGCAAAGCGGCCGACTGGCGGATCGTGGCGTCGCTCTCGACCTTGGGCAGCAGCGCCGCATCGGCGCCCGAGCCGGCAATGGCCGCGAGGTCGTCATGCCCCCAGGGCGTGTCGAGCCCGTTGGCGCGGATGATGATTTCGCGCGATCCGTAGGCGCCCGAGCTCGCGGCGGCGACCGCCTGGGCGCGGGCGGTCTCCTTTGCATCGGGGCTGACGGCGTCTTCGAGATCGAAGATAAGCACGTCGGCCGGCAGCGTTTTCGCCTTCTCCAGCGCACCGGCGCGCGAGGCGGGCATATACAGGGCGCTGCGGCGCGGCTTGACGGCTTGGGGCATGAAGGCGGATTCCTTGTGCAGGCGATTCGTCGATTGGCGGGCGGTAATATGCACATTCTGTCGATACAGTCCTCGGTGGCGCGCGGTTTCGTGGGCAACCGCACGGCCGTGTTCGTGCTCCAGCGCCTCGGCCATGCGGTGACCTGCATCGATACCGTCGCCTTCTCGAACCATCCGGCTCATGGCGGGTTCCGGGGCGAGGTGCATCCGGCGCACAGCATCGACGCCATCGCAAGCGGCCTCGAGGAGCGCGGCTTCCTGGAGGACATCGACCTCGTCATGTCCGGCTATCTGGGCTCGGCCGCGAATGCCGAAGCGGTGGCCCGCACCGTGGACCGCGTCGGCGCGCCCTACCTGCTCGATCCGGTCATGGGCGACGATCCGGGCGGGCTGTTCGTGGCGCCGGACCTGCCCGACACCATCCGGCGGGAGCTGCTGCCGAGAGCCGCAATCGCGACCCCCAACCGGTTCGAGCTTTCCCTGCTTGCGGGCCGCGAAATCGACGGACCGGCGAGCGCTGCCGAGAGCGCCGAAAGGCTCGGGCTGCAGCTCGTCGTGGCGACGAGCGTGCCGGCGGGGGAGGGGCGGATCGCCTGCGTCGGCGTTTCCGGGGGCGAAGCCCGGCAGGCCGTCGTGCCGCGCGTGGCGCATCCGGGTTACGGAGCGGGCGACCTGTTCGCCGCGCTGTTCGCGGCCCGGTGGCGGAAGGGCTGGGCGGAAGCCATGGCGCTCGCCGCGGGTACCGTCCATGCCACGATTGCGCGCTCTCCGGGGCAGGACCTCGACATTGTCGGGGCGCAGGCCCTCTTCGCCGACCCGCCGCCGCCTCCGCCGCTGGAGCCGGTCGGGAATACCGTCCGCTCCCGATGAACCGCCTTCCCGGCGTCGGGCGTGTCGGCTGGCGTCATGGGATGTCATGTTTTGTCATGATCCGCATGCACGCGGGTCATATTCGTTAGCCTGTTTCGGCATGGCGCTGTCCTTCGGGCACTGCCGCATGCGCACCTCTTGCGCTTCCCCCTCCGTCATGCCCGGACTTGTTCCACTGCTGTCCGGTTTGGATTTTGCGGACAGGGCGCATGGCCTGGATGCAACAGGATTTCAAAGGGTTCCGTCGGATCGGGACACGGATCAGCGCCCGGTACCCCGACCCACTCCTCGTCATGCCCGGACTTGTTCCGGGCATCCATGCGGGCGTGCGGCGGAAGCGGTGGAAGGGGATGCCCGGAACAAGTCCGGGCATGACGATATGAGGGCGGGCATGGCGTGAAGAGGCGCGGCGTGAAGTGGGCCGGGGCGGCGGTTGGGGGCGTGGGCGGCGGGGGACCCCTGCGGAAGTGTCATGGAATGTCATGGTGTGTCATGTTTTGTCATGGGCGCACGTGGCGGCCTCCTGCTTTTCGCGCCATGCCTCGAACTCGGGCGTGTCCGGCAGGCCCACGGAGACCCGCCCGCCGACATGGCATTCGATCAGCCTGCCGTCATGGCCGGCCCCCGCATCCGGCCTCTCGGCGGCCGGCTGGCCGGAAGCGTCTGCGGGCGTGTAGGCGGGTCTCCGGTTCGGACATGCGCCCGGCGCTCCAGTCGAGCAGGGCGCCAGCCTTGCGGCCGGCATCGCCGCCAGTTGGGGGCGAGGATCGGTTTCGGTCATGCGTGCCTCCTTGCAGGCAAAGGGCGGGACAGGGGTGTCCCTGTTTTGCGCGCGTTTCGCGTGCGGGCGCGCCTGTGCGGGCGGGTGTCGGCGCCGGCGCGGTTCGTGCGCCTGATTGCGCGCGCGAGACGGCGCACGCACCTCGCCCGTCCGTTCCCGCCGGGGGTTTTTTCGCGGCCCCCAGCCGGTCGCTTCCTGCAGAAACGCCGAAAGGCGGCCCCGGGAGCCGCCTCTCTCTACTTTCATTCTACACCATACCGCCAAATGTCAAGCCCGCCCGGGAACAAAAAATGAAAATATCGGGCTATTTTCTCACAGCCCGTTGAATCCGGGAAGAAACCGCAATTGCCCGGGATACAGGCGCGGCAGGGCGTTGACGCCGGGGGCCCGGATTCTGTAAGTCACGCCGTCTGTCGGGACAGGTGGGTGAGTGGCTTAAACCAGCGGATTGCTAATCCGTCGTACGTCAACAGGCGTACCGAGGGTTCGAATCCCTCCCTGTC
>JAJEAZ010000353.1 GCA_022824105.1 Alphaproteobacteria bacterium | reverse complement strand
TCGGCGCGCGGGACCGTATGGGGCTCAGCCATCGTATCCCTCCGAATTTCCCGGGCTCATGGTGCGGTCGAGAAGACTCGAACTTCCACGGGGTTGCCCCCACAGCGACCTCAACGCTGCGCGTCTACCAATTCCGCCACGACCGCATCTCGGAGACGCGCTAAACTGCCCGCCTCAAGGCGGAGGCGGGATAGCAAATCGCGATGGCGCTTTCAAGGCCGGTGGAATGGCGCATCGACGACCGGCCCGTCGGCTATGAGGCGGCGGTCGCCGCGATGGAGGACCGGGTCCGCGCCATCCGGCAGGACGGGGCGCCGGACCTCGTCTGGCTGCTGGAGCATCCGCCGCTCTACACGGCCGGCACCTCCGCCGACCCGGCCGAACTGCTGGCGCCGGACCGTTTCCCGGTGTTCAGGACGGGCCGCGGCGGGCGCTACACCTATCACGGGCCGGGCCAGCGCATCGCCTACGCCATGATCGACCTCCAGGCCCGCGGACTGGGCGTGCGCGACTATGTGTGCGGTCTGGAGGATTGGCTGACCAGGACGGTGGCGCGCTTCGGCCTCGTCGGCGAGCGGCGTGAGGGGCGCATCGGCGTCTGGGTGCGGCACGCCGGGGTCGAGCGCAAGATCGCGGCCCTCGGCGTTCGGGTGCGCCGCTGGGTCGCGTTCCACGGCATTGCGCTCAATGTCGAGCCGGACCTCGAGCATTTCGACGGCATCGTGCCCTGCGGCATCGAAGGGTTCGGCGTGACCTCGCTCGCAGCGGAAGGCATCACCGCCTCCATGCCGGAAGTGGACTCGGCGCTCCGGGCCAGCTTCCAGGAGGTGTTCGGCTGAGCGTCCGCTGCCGGCTCAGCGCTTCTTTTCCAGCCGGAAGCGCGTGTGGCACTGCTTGCAGGCGTCCACCAGTCGCCGCGCCGCTTCGCGGGGCGCGTCCGCATTCGAGGCCAGTTCTTCCGCGGCGGCGGCCAGCTTCGCCGCGAGCGCGTCGAACGCCGCCCGATCGGCCGAAATCCCCGGGAGAGCTTCCGAAGGGTGGTGGAAGCTGCCGTCCGGAAACAGCGTCGGGATCTCCGCGGCGTGCCCGGCGATCCGCGCCGCAGCGTCGCGGACCGCGTCCGGCTCCGAACGCCGGATCGCGTCCCGGATGGTCTTCGTCGCCCGCCCGATATCGACCATGGCGTCCATGCGCTGCTTGACGATGCCGGTCGCGCCTCCGTGGGCGGCCAACAGGAAGCCGGCGAGGAGCAGAAGAACGGTTCGCTTCATCGTTCCCCAGCATCGACCGGTCCCGTTGACGGCGCAAGCGGCAGCGCCTAAAACGCCGGTCCTTCGGCGGGGTAGCTCAGCGGTAGAGCAGGGGAATCATAATCCCTGGGTCGGGGGTTCAAATCCCTCCCCCGCTACCACCGAGACCGACACTGCGCGTTGCGGGGTGTCGGTCGCTCCCTTCCCCTTTCCGCTCCCGGCCCATTCGAGGATGGTGCCGAGGTCTCCGTGGAGGGCGGCGTACATCTCGCCGCGCTTCCCGCCGGGGGTGAGCACGATGCGCTCGATCAGCCCCCGGATGGCTTCCGCCGCCTCGTCGCGGTCGCGGGGGTCGGCTAGCGCCTCGGCGAGCCGCTCCACCTTGCGGCGGTAGACGATGGCGATGTTGGGGTGGATGTCGGGGATGTCGGCCGGGTCGGCGGCGAGGCGCTCGTTGAGTTCGTCCTGGCGGGCCTCCAGCTCGCGCATGCGGTCCATCATGCCGCGCGCATAGCCGCCGTCCTCGATCACCGCGACCATGGCCTTGATCTTCTTCCCGATGTCGACCAGCTCCGCGCGGTCGCTCGCGCCGGACGCGCGGCGCTCGCGGTTGAGCCGGTTGGTCTCCTCGGCATATGCCTTCATCGCCTCGGCGGCGGCCTCGGGTGCCATCAGCTTGTCCTTCAGCCCCGCCAGCACCCGCTCCTCGATCTCGACGCGCCGGATGCTTCTGCCGTTGGCGCACGAGCCCGTCATGACGTGGTTGGAGCAGCTGTAGCGGCCCTGGCCGCGCATGGAATAGGGGCCGCCGCAGACGCCGCATTCGAGCAGGCCGGAGAGCAGGTAGCGGGGCCGGTGGGCGGCGTTCATGCGGTTGGCGTGGGCGTTGCGCGTCGCCGCGATGGCGGTGGCGTATCTCTCCGCAAGCTGCCCCTGCCGGGCCTTCGCGGCCTGCCACAACTCGTCGTCGACGATGCGGAGCTCGGGAACCTCGGCGATGATCCATTCTTCGGGCGGGTTGACCCGCGCGACCCGCTTGCCGGTGTCCGGGTTCTTCAGGAAGCGCTGGCGGTTCCACACCAGCCGGCCGATGTAGAGCTCGTTGTTGATCAACCCGGTGCCGCGCTTGGCGTGGCCGCGCAGCACGGAGTCGCTCCAGAGCCTGCCCTTGGCGCCGGGGATGCCTTCCTCGTTCAGCCGCCGCGCGATCGCCCGCGGGCTCGTGCCGGCGGCGAACTCCCGGAAGACGCGCCGGACGATCCCGGCTTCGGCCTCGTTGATCTCCCGCTCGCCCCGGATCGGCTCGCCGGCGTCGTCGTGCACCTTCACCACGTCGTAGCCGTAGCAGATGCCGCCGCCCGACTTGCCGGCCTCGACCCGACCCCGGAGTCCCCGGTGCGTCTTCGCCGCGAGGTCCTTCAGGAACAGCGCGTTCATGGTGCCCTTGAGGCCGACATGCAGCTCGTTGATCTCGCCTTCGCCTGCCGCGAGCGTGAAGATCATCACGCCGGCGAAGCGCAGATGCTTGTAGAGGGTCGCAACATCGGCCTGGTCGCGGCTTATCCGGTCGAGCCCCTCCGCGACGACGATCTCGAACGCGCCCCGCCGCGCGTCCTCCAGAAGCGCCTGGACGCCGGGCCGGAGGATCACGCTGTCTCCCGAGATGGCGGAGTCCCTGTACGTGCCGACCATCTTCCACCCCTCGCGCTCCGCGCGCTCGCGGCAGACCCGGAACTGGTCCTCGATGGAGGCCGGGCGCTGCTGGTCGGACGAATAGCGGGCATAGAGCGCACAGCGAAGGGTCATGGTCCCGAGTCTCCTGTCTCTTGTCGGCGTCGCCTGCCGACATGCTTGCAATGTACGCCAGTTTGGTGCATATGTCTATCGTCAACTCACGCGGGAGACACCGTAATGGCCGAAACAGCCGAGACGAAGCACGAGCGGGTCCACCTGCGCCTCGATGCCAGGAGCAAACGCAAGCTCGAACGCGCGGCCGCTTACGAGGAAACCACCGTCAGCCGTTTCGTGCTCCACAGCGCCGTGGCCGAGGCCGAGCGGGTGATCGAGGCGCGCGAGCGGATCGTTCTGCCGGCGACGGACTGGGACGCCTTCCACGATGCGCTGCTCAACCCGCCCGCGCCGAACGCGGCACTGCGCCGCGCCGCGCGCCGTTACCGCGAGCGCATCGGTGGATGAAACGCCGCTGACGGTCGAGCCGCTCGGCCCACATCACGACCGCGCGTCCTTCTCCTGCGGGGAGCCGTCGCTCGACCGCTACATCCGCCGGCAGGCTTCCCAGGACGCCCGGCGGCGCGTTGCGCGGGTCTTCGTCGCATCGGGCGGCCCGTCCGAACGGATCGCCGGCTACTACACGCTGAGCGCGGCGAGCTTCGAGAAGGACAACCTGCCGGCGGACCTCGCCAGGCGGCTGCCGCACTATCCCGTGCCGGCGGCCGTCATCGGGCGGCTGGCGGTCGATCTTCGCAGCCAGGGAAGCGGGCTCGGCGAGGCCCTGCTGCTCGACGCGATCCATCGGGTCGTCCGCGCGGGCGACACCATCGGCGTCTATGCGGTGGTGGTCGATGCGCTGCACGACCGCGCCAGCGCCTTCTACGAACGGTACGGCTTCGTGCCGTTCCCGTCGCAACCGCTGCGCCTGTACCTGCCGCTTCGGGCGTTCGAACGGCTCGGGTTGTAGCGGGCACAGGACGCCGCGCGCGGGGTCACGGTCCGGGGTCACCTATCCGTCGCCGGCCTCGTCCGCCGGCGCGTTGTCGTTGGCGGCGCGGCCCGCCTCGAAGCGCTCGCGCGCGATCTGGCGCCCGAGCAAGCGGGCAAGGCGCAGCGCGGCGGCCTCGATCTGGGCTTCCGGCCCGCCGCCCGGGGCGGGATTGTCGTTGGCGGCGGCGCGGCGAAAGTCCCCGCGCGCGCCGTCGTCGCTGCCTGTCTCCATGCCTGCCGCTCCCCCGCGCAACCGCGTCTCCGGGAGCAGATTTGTCGCGGCGAAATGGCATTGTCAAACGGTGAGACTAGGGGATTTCCTGTGCGAAATCATACGCTTGTACCCTACAGGCATCGTTAGGGGGCGTATGCGCCCCCTGTGGCATGATGAAAAAAATTTCGCGCGCCGCGGCATGCATGCCGGCCGGTACCGCCGCACGTCGATCGCGCCGGTCCGCGCGCGGATCCGCGCCGCGTCGTGCCATGCCTGCATCTGAATCGGCATGCGGCCCCTCGCGGCGCCTGGAGGATGATCCCGCCCGTTCGGCCCTTGCTCTTCGCGCCGCGAGTGCATGTCTGGCCGGTATGGACCGGCCCGAATCCATCCGTACCGCCGCCGCCGCGATGGTACTCCCGCAGCGTCCGCGCCTTGGCCGGCGATTCGACGACGACGTGCACGGCGTCCGCCGCCCGCCGGGGTCCGCGCCGGCCGGCTCACGGAACGCGCCCGTCCGGCCTCAGTCTTGCCGCATACAGGACCGGACTCATTAACGCCCCCGGCGCGCCATTTGAAATGCCGATCAGGGAAAACTGCATGACCCGCCGGCATGGACATCGGCGCGGCGGGACCAGGCGCCGCTCAACCGCCGCCATGGTCGCGGTCCGGGTCCCCGCAGGACGTATGCACGCAATCCGCGGAATTGCCGGCGCCGGCGCACGCGCCGCTCCTCTCTCCGACCGCAGGTCACGATCTGGTCCGCAGAGTCACACTTGCCCTAATTTCGTCGGAATCGCCGATGCGATGCTGTGAGGCGCGCGCAACCCGGCGGAATTCCTTGATTCTTCGATTGGCTTGGCGAAATACTAGGGGTGCCTGTCATCGTGCCGAATCCGGTTGCATTCAACCTCCAGGCCACGATTGACCGTCTACGAAGTGCTCTACCCCGACTGTGGTATTGATGACCGCAGGAGATACAGGGATCGTCGGTTCACTACTCGCCGGTTTTCCTCGACCGTGCGATAGCCCGCGGCGTCGGCCAGAATCCGCAGTTCGATGACACCGACACAGAGGCGCCGGCAGTTCGGCGGTAGGCCTTGCCTCTTGGGGAGTACTCCGATCCCGATCGTGTCCCGAGCCGTGGTGTAAGAGCCTGGCGCCCGTGGCGGTATCCGGCGGGAAGGGCCGGTAGGCTCAGGCTGCCACGGCGGGCAGCTTGACGGTTGCATTGTCGCTCACGGGAGCGATGGATTCCAGCGTTACGT